>NZ_JBHYXZ010000007.1:0-42248 GCF_042752395.1 Actinosynnema sp. NPDC059335
GCGCGCCGCCCACCCCCCCGCCCGGGTCGGTTACGTGTACCTCCCAACCCGGGGTTTCTCCCCGCCGGGGGGCCACGGCGCGCGCGGGCCCCGCCCCGGGCCGCGCCGCACCCCTCGTTCGGCGCGGTTCGAGCGTCGCCGAGCCCGCCCGCACCGGCAAGAGGTCCGGTGCGTCCCGGACAAGTCCGCGGTGTCCGGGCAGGTCGGCCGCCCGCCGTCCGGCGTGCCGGACAGCCGCCCGGCCACTTGCCCGGCATCGCCGGCGACCAGCAGGATGCGCGTGTGATGTCGGAGGGTGGCCGGCCGGACACCGCACGTGACGCGGCCGGGTTCGTGGCGATGCTGCGGGAGCTGAAGGAGCGGTCGGGGCTGACCCTGCGCGGGCTGGAGGAGCGTGCCGCGGCGCGCGGCGAGGTGCTGGCCCGCAGCACCGTCGCCGACATGCTGCGCAAGGACGCCCTGCCCCGCCCGGAACTGCTCGCCGCGTACGTGCGGGCGTGCGGGGTCGAGCACCCGGAACCCTGGCTCCGGGCCCGCGAACGACTGGCCGTCGGCCTGGTCGATCCGAGCGCGCCGCCCCCCCCACCACCCCGTCTGTGCCGCCTGTGCCGCCTGTGGAGCCGTCCGCCACCCCGCCCGTGGCGTCGCCGGTGGATCCGCTCGCGCCACCGCCCGGCCGGCCGCCTTCGCCGCCGTCCGCGCCGCCGTGGGGAGGGTCGCCCTCGCTGCCGTCCGAGACACTGACGGGAGAGCCGCCCGTGCCGCCGTTCGACCGGTCGCCCTCGCCGCTGTCGGGCGAGTCGCCCGCCGTGCCGCCCGTGCCGCTCGTGCCGCCCGGCGAGTCGCCCGCGCCGCCGTCTCCGCCGCCGTCCGGCGGGCTGCTCGCGCCCCTGTCCGGCGAGCCGCCCACATCGCCGAAGCCGCCGTGGCGACGTCCGGCGGTGGTGTCGGTCGCGGTGGCGCTGGTCGCGTTCGTCGTCGCGGCGGTCCTGGTCCGGGCCGACCAGCCGAACCCGCCGGGCACGACCGCGCTGGAGCAGACCGGCGGGTCGAACGCCGAGCCGGGCGACACCGGCGGGCCGAGCGCCGAACTCCTGCCCGTGGCGCCGGCCGGCAGTTGGGCGACCATCCACGCGGCGGACGCGCCCGACCTGTGCCTCACCGAGGGGCGTGACGGCTCCGGCCGCTACCACGCGGCCGTCGCGGCCCTCCAGCCGTGCGCCGCACCGGGGCCGCGGGTGCTGCTGGAGCCGGTCGACGACGAGTTCACCACGATCAAGTGGGAACACCCGAGCGAGAAGGTCCTGGGCTGCCTCACGGTGCTGCGCTCGGGGCCGGCGCGACACCTGCTCGAACCCTGGGACAACTGCGCCGACGACAACCTGGACCAGCTCTTCCGCGTCGAACGCGTCCGCGACCAGCGCTACCGGTTCCGGTCGGCGGGCGGTTCGGCGTGCGTCGGGCTGCGCGGCGGCGTGGTGCGGGAGGGCGCGGAGGCGGTGCGCGAGCCGTGCGCCGACGAGCGGGACCAGGAGTTCACCGTCGACCTCCGGACCGGAGGGGGCTGACCCGGCGGGGCGGCGCGCGGCCTCGGTCGGCGTGCCCCGCCCGCGCGTTCCCGCTGCCGCCGAACGGACCAGTGCCGTTGTTACGCTCACCGCCGTGCGCAAGACGATCCTGATCACCGGCGCGAGCGCCGGCCTGGGCGCGGAGATGGCCCGCCAGTTCGCCGCCCTGGGCCGTGACCTGGCGCTCTGCGCGCGGCGCACCGACCGGCTGGACGTCCTGCGCGCGGACCTCACCGCGGCCCACCCCGGTGTCTCGGTGTCCACCCGGCCGCTCGACGTGACCGACCACGACGCGGTGTTCACCGTGTTCCGCTCGTTCGCCGAGGAGTTCGGCACGATCGACCGGATCGTGGTCAACGCGGGCATCGGCAAGGGCAGGCCCATCGGCACGGGCGGCTTCCCCGCCAACCGGCGCACCGCCGAGACCAACTTCGTCGCCGCCCTGGCCCAGTGCGAGGCCGCGATGGAGCTGTTCTACCGCCAGGGGCACGGCCACCTGGTGCTGATCTCGTCGGTGAGCGCGGTGCGCGGCATGCCGAAGTCCATGACCACCTACGCCGCCACGAAGGCCGCCGTGTCGGCGCTGGCCGAGGGCATCCGCGCGGACGTGCTCGGCACGCCGATCAAGGTCAGCGCGATCCTGCCCGGCTACATCAGGTCGGAGATGAACCCGGAACAACGCGCCCCGCTGCTGGTGGACACGGCGGTGGGCGTGCGGGCGATGGTGCGCGCCGTCGAACGCGAGGCGCCGAGCGCCTGCGTGCCGGCGTGGCCGTGGAGGGTGCTCGCCCCGGTCATCCGCCACGCGCCCCTGCGGCTGATCAAGCGCGCGCTCTAGTCGCCGTCCTCCTTCGACTCGCCGCGACGGCGCATGAACGCGAACCCGGGGATGCCCAGGATCGCCTGCCGCACGTCGTTGGTGACCTCCAGCAGTTGGTGGATGTCCGGCCCCACGCGGTCCAGCGTGGCCAGGATCGGCAGCACGTCGTCGATCAGGTGCCTGGTCAGCACCGGGAGCTGGTCCACCAGCTCCACGGCGGCGTCCACCTCCTGCGGCGACAGGTCGTCCACGAACCGCTGCGCCAGCGGCTGCGCCTTGAGCGCGATCGGGGCGTAGCTGTCCAGCAGCTCGCGCGACGTGCGGGCGGTGCGGCCCACGTCGGTCGTCACGCCCTCGGCCGTCGCCGTGACCGCCTTGGCCCGCCCGACCAGCGCCTCGGTCTCCTCCAACACGCGTTCGGTGCGGGTGACCAGCTCGTCGGCGCGGCGCACGACGGCCTCGGCCGCGCCCAGCAGGTCGAGCACGCGGCCGGGCACGGACACGGCGGTCTCGACGGTCGTCCTCGCCAGACCGAACAGGGCACGCGGGGTCAGGTCCATGCCCCCACTGTGCCGGACGGAGCCGTCGCGGGCCTCAGGGAGATCCCTGAGCGAGTGATCCTTGTCCGAGTCGTCCAGACCAATTACAGTGACCTGCGCCACCGCCTTGACGTTCCCCCTCGCCGGGGAGTCGAAGGAGGCGCGCATGCCCAGAACGCTCCGAGCCCTCGTCGGGGCGGTGCTCGCCGGTGGCCTGCTGATGGCGTCGCCGGTCGCGCACGCCCAGGTCGAGTCCGGACCGTGGACGTCCTACTCGCCCACGTTCACCGTGCAGGAACGGGGCTGCGGCGAGGTCGCGGACCTCACCTTCCGCCTGACCTGCGCCACCGCCAGCGGCGACCAGCGCGCCGAGCGCCGGTACGCCACCTACACCGGCGGCACCCGCCAGTTCGAGGGGTCGGTCCGGATCACCAGCCTCGGCGGCACCCGGATCAGCCTGAAGCAGACGTTCCACGAGTCCGCGGCCGGCCCGTACTTCATGCTGGCCGTGGAGCGGGGCGGGCGGCTGTACGCGGTGCACGGCGGCGCCACCGTCGCCACCGGCGCGACCGTCGGCGCGACCGTGCGGGTGAACACCGTGCACGTGGTCGGCGGCGAGCACCGCACGTACGTCAACGGGTCGCTCAAGCACACCTACGCCGGCCCCGGCGGCAGCTTCTACGACAAGTTCGGCGCCTACCGCACCAACAGCGGCCAGGGACCGGCCACGGTGGTGTGGAGCGGCATCCGGTTCTGGCGCAAGTGAGGCGGCTCGTCCTGGTGTCGGTGCTGCTCCTGGCCGCGTGCGGTCGGGAGCAGCACCCGACGCTCACCGCCACGCTGACCTCGCCGACCGACGTGTCCCTGGTGTGGGAGGCGGAGCCGGGCACGGCGGGCCAGGTCGTCGAGTACGCCCACGAGCCCGACGGCGCGTACACCGTGCTGGGGTTCGTGCCGCCCGACCGGACGTCGTTCGAGCACCCGGACCTCATCCCGAGGACGTCGTTCCACTACCGGATCCGGTCGTTCCACGGCCCGGCCTCGCCGACCGTGGACGTCACCCTGCCTCCCGGCGACGACGTGCCCGAGTCCGACGACCACGCCTGGGCCGAACCCGTGACCGGCGCCGGCGGCGACCGCCCGGTGCGCTCGGCCGACGCCGGCCCCGCCGACTTCCGGGCCGAGGTCCGGCACGCCAACGGGATCCTGTTCACGTGGACCGACCGGGCACAGGGGGAGGAGGGCTACCTGCTGGAGGTCCGACCCGCCGGGGCGGCGGACTTCTCGGTGGCGGCGCAGCTCGACCCGGACGTGCGGTCGTTCGGGCTGATCACGCTGCCGACGGAGAAGACCGCCACCTACCGCGTCCGCGCCTACTACTACGGCGCGACGTCCAACATCGCGCACCAGACGACCGGAGGGGACGTCTAGGCCAACGCCAGGTCGACGCCGGTCTCCACGTGGATGCGGGTGGAGTCGACCAGCGGCACGGTGCTGTCGGACTGGTCGACCAGCAACGTGATCTCGGTGCAGCCGAGGATCACCGCCTCCGCGCCCCGTTCGACCAGCCGCGCCATCACGTCCCGGTATGCGGCGCGCGAGGCCGGCTCGACCCGGTTTTGCGTGAGTTCCCGGTAGATCACGTCGTGCACGAGCGTGCGGTCCGGCTCGTCCGGGACGACCAGCTCGATGCCGTGCTCGCTCATCCGGTCGCGGTAGAAGTCCTGCTCCATGGTGAACCGGGTGCCCAGCAGACCGACCCTGCGGTAGTCGGTCAACCGCCGCGCCGTGGCGTCCACGATGTGCACGAACGGCACCTTGACGGCGTCCGTGATCGCGTCCGCCACCTTGTGCATCGTGTTGGTGCACAGCAGGACCAGCTCCGCGCCCGCGCCTTCGAGCTTGCGCGCGGCGTCGGCCAGCAGCTCGCCCGAGCGCTCCCACTGCCCGGTGCGCTGGAACTCCTCGATCTCGGCGAAGTCGACCGTGAGCAGCACGCTGGGCGCGCAGTGGTGACCGCCGAGCCGCCGCCGCGTCTCCTCGTTGAGCAGCCGGTAGTACTCGGCGGACGACTCCCAGCTCATGCCGCCGATCAACCCGATGGTTCGCATGCCGACGATTGTGTCGGTCCACCGCCCAGGAGCAACCACGAATAACGTCGCCGCAGGTCACGCTGGCGCGATTCGCGGCGCACCGGCCGTTGCGGACTGCGGTACGTTGCCTTGATGGCGCACCTCAGCTACTCCTCGGGCACCTCCGATGTGTCGCTGCTGGGCGACACCATCGGCGTGAACCTCGACCGCACGGTGGCCGCGCACGGCGATCGCGACGCGCTGGTCGACCGCGCCACCGGCCGTCGTTGGACCTACCGCGAGCTGGCCGCCGAGGTCGACGCGGTCGCGGCCGGGCTGCTGGCCTCCGGGGTCGCGGTCGGGGACCGCGTCGGCATCTGGTCGCCCAACCGCGCGGAGTGGGTCGTCGTCCAGTACGCGACCGCGCGCATCGGCGCGATCCTGGTCAACATCAACCCGTCCTACCGGGTGCACGAGCTGGAGTACGTGCTCAACCAGGCAGGCGTCCACACGCTCGTCGCCGCCCCGTCGTTCAAGACGTCCGACTACGCCGGGATGATCGCCGAGGTGCGACCCCGGTGCCCCGACCTGCGCCGGGTCGTGCTCCTCGACAGCCCCGAGTGGACGGACCTGCACGCGGACACCCCGCCGGCGTGGCCGGAGCTGTCGGCGGACGACCCCGTCAACCTCCAGTACACCTCCGGCACCACCGGCTTCCCGAAGGGTGCGACGCTGTCGCACCACAACATCCTCAACAACGGCTTCTTCGTCGGCGAGCTGCTGGGGTACACCGAGCACGACCGGATCTGCGTTCCGGTGCCCTTCTACCACTGCTTCGGGATGGTGATGGGCAACCTGGCCGCCACCTCGCACGGCGCGTGCATCGTCATCCCCGCGCCCGCGTTCGAGCCCGCCGCCACGTTGCGGGCCGTCGCCGAGGAGCGGTGCACGTCGCTGTACGGCGTGCCGACGATGTTCATCGCCGAACTCGCCGACCCGGAGTTCGACTCCTACGACCTGTCGTCGCTGCGCACCGGGATCATGGCCGGCTCGCCGTGCCCGGTGGAGGTCATGAAGCAGGTCGTGGAGCGGATGGGCATGACCGAGGTGTCCATCTGCTACGGCATGACGGAGACCTCGCCCGTGTCCACCCAGACCCGGCGTGACGACTCGCTGGAACGGCGCGTGTCCACCGTCGGCCGCGTCGGACCGCACCTGGAGGTCAAGGTCGTCGACCCGGACACCGGCCGCACCGTGCCGCGCGGCACCCCCGGCGAGCTGTGCACCCGCGGGTACTCGGTGATGCTCGGCTACTGGCAGCAGCCGGACAAGACCGCCGAGGCGATCGACGCGGCCCGGTGGATGCACACCGGCGACCTCGCGGTGATGGACGACGAGGGGTACGTCAACATCACCGGCCGGATCAAGGACGTGGTCATCCGCGGCGGCGAGAACCTCTACCCGCGCGAGATCGAGGAGTTCCTCCACACCCACCCCGACGTGCTCGACGCCCAGGTCGTCGGCGTGCCCGACGTCAAGTACGGCGAAGAGCTGATGGCCTGGGTGCGGATGCGCCCTAGCGCGGAACCCCTGACCGCCGAGGCGCTGCGGTCGTTCTGCGCGGGCAAGCTGGCGCACCAGAAGATCCCCCGGTACGTCCACGTGGTGGACGAGTTCCCCATGACCGTGACCGGCAAGGTCCGCAAGGTCGAGATGCGCAAGCAGGCCGTGCAACTCCTCGGCCTCGCCGACGCCGACGCGGTGCAGCACGCGTAGTCCCCGCGCCCCGACCCCGACCCCGACCCCGACCCCGACCCCGACCCCGACCCCGACCTCGGCCCCGTCCTCGGCTTCGTTGCCGCGGCGGACGACGGACCTTCTCGGCGTCCCGTCTCCCCGCCGTCGGCCTCCGATGCCGCCGGGCGGAGTACGCGAAGGACTTGCGTCCCCAGCCCCGCTCCCGACCCGCGCACCCGGCCCGGCCGAACTGGAACTCGACGGCGAGACCGTGCCGCCGATGTGGCGGTGCGCGCGACGCCCTGAGCGTCCCTGTTCTTGTCTACGACACCCGTGCCTCCTCCGTCTCCGTGAACTGCGTCCGGTACAGCTCCTCGTAACGACCGCCCGCGGCGAGCAGGTCGGCGTGCGTGCCGCGTTCCACCACCCGCCCGTCCTCCACCACGAGGATCAGGTCGGCCGACCGCACGGTCGACAGCCGGTGCGCGATGACCACCGCCGTCCGCCCCTGCAACGCTTCACCCAACGCCTCCTGCACCGCGGCCTCGGAGGTCGAGTCCAGGTGCGCGGTGGCCTCGTCCAGGATCACCACCCGCGGCTTCGCCAGCAGCAGCCGGGCGATCGTCAACCGCTGCCGCTCACCGCCGGACAGCCGGTAGCCCCGCTCGCCGACCACCGTGTCCAACCCGTCCGGCAGCGACGCCACCAGGTCCGCCAGCCGAGCGCGGCCCAGCACCTCCCACAGCTCCTCGTCGGTCGCGGACGGCTGCGCCAGCAGCAGGTTCGCCCGGATCGATTCGTGGAACAGGTGACCGTCCTGCGTCACCATGCCCAGCACGTCCCGGATCGAGTCGGCCGTCAGGTCGCGCACGTCCACACCGGACAGCCGCACCGCACCCGCGTCCACGTCGTACAGCCTGGGCAGCAGTGACGCGATCGTGGACTTCCCCGCGCCCGACGAGCCGACCAGCGCCACCACCTGGCCGGGCTCGGCCCGGAACGACACGTCGTGCAACACCTCCACTCCGCCGCGGTGGTCGAGCACCGCGACCTCTTCCAACGACGCCAGGGACACCTTGTCCGCGGCGGGGTAGGCGAACCGGACGTGGTCGAACTCCACCGACACCGGCCCGTCCGGCACCGTGCGCGCACCGGGCTTCTCGGTGATCAACGGCTTCAGGTCGAGCACCTCGAAGACCCGCTCGAAGCTCACCAGCGCGCTCATCACCTCGACCCGCGCACTGGCCAGTGCGGTGAGCGGCGCGTACAGCCTCGTGAGCAACAACGCCAACGCCACCACCGAACCCGGGTCCAACTCGCCGCGCAGCGCGTAGAACCCGCCCAACCCGTACACCAGCGCCAGCGCCAGCGCCGACACCAGCGTCAGCGCGGTCAGGAACACGGTCTGCACCATGGCCGTGCGCACCCCGATGTCCCGCACCCGCCGAGCCCGCCGCGCGAACTCCGCCGACTCGTGCGCGGGCCGGCCGAACAGCTTCACCAACGTCGCGCCCGGCGCCGAGAACCGCTCGGTCATCTGGGTGCTCATCGTCGCGTTGTGGTTGGCCGCCTCCCTTTCCAGTCGCGCGAGCCGCGTCCCCATCCGTCGCGCCGGCACGACGAACACGGGCAGCAGCACCAACGCGAGCAGCGTCACCTGCCACGACAGGCCGATCATCACCACCAGCGTCAGCCCCAACGTGACCAGGTTGCCGACCACGCTGGACAGGGTGTCGCTGAACGCCCGCTGCGCGCCGATCACGTCGTTGTTGAGCCGGCTCACCAGCGCCCCCGTCCGGGTGCGGGTGAAGAACGCCACCGGCATCCGCTGCACGTGGTCGAACACCGCGGTCCGCAGGTCCAGGATGAGGTCTTCGCCGATGCTCGCCGACAGCCACCGCGTGACCAGACCCAACCCCGCCTCGGCGATCGCGATGCCGGCGATCACGGCCGCGAGGGTGAGCACCACCTGGTACGCCGCGCCGGTCACGATCGCGTCCACGATCCGCCCGGCCAGGACCGGCGTCGCCACCGCCGACACCGCCACGACCACGCTCAGTGCGAGGTACTGGGCCAACCTCACCCGGTGCGGCCAGGCGAACGCCCGGATCCGGCGGAGCGTGGCGGCGGAGAACGGCCGCTTGTCGTCCTGCGCGTTCGTCACGTGGTACAGCGACATCCAGGCAGTGGTCTCCATGTCCATGCCCGGAACGTAGGACCTGGAGTCAGCTGGAAGTCAAGCTCGGGGACCGGTAATCCTTCAGGGACACCATGTTCGCCAGCTTCTGCAGGTCGCCGAACATCCGGGCCCCGCCCGGGAGGTGCGGCACGACGCGCAACGCGATGTCCCGCATGCGGATGAACCCCCGCGACCGCGGCAGCAGACCGCGGGCCCCGCTCAGCGCGAAGTCCTGGCACTTGGTCACATACGCTCTCATCACCTCCTCGTAGCGTCTGTACGCGGTGACGTGATCCGGCGCGGTGGCCAGCTCGCCCGCGAGGACGTACGCGCCCACCAACGCCATGCTGGTGCCGTTGCCGGCCATCGGCGACGCGCAGAAGGCGGCGTCGCCCAGCAGCGCGATCCGGCCGTCCGACCACGCGTCCATCCGGATCTGGCGCAGCCGGTCGAAGTAGAAGTCGGGCGCGGTGCGCAGGTCGTCGAGCAGCCGGGGCACCTCCCACCCGCCGTCCGCGAACGCGGTGGCGACCAGTTCCCGCTGCCACGCCGTGTCGCGCCGGTCGTGCTCCACCGGCGGCGAGGCGAACACGAACATCCCCTTCGCCCCGCCGTCCGGGGTGGGGTAGAGGCCCGCGGTGCGACCGGGCACCGTGTGCATGAGCTGCCAACCACCCAGGTCCTCGCGCCGGCCGGTGCCGAAGATGGCGATGTACGCGCCGAGGTCGCGGGCGAACCGCGATTCCGGGCCGAACGCCAGCGACCGCACCTTCGAGTGCAGCCCGTCCGCGCCGACCACGAGGTCGAAGGTGCGGGGCGCGCCCCGCTCGAAGGTCACCTCCACCCCCGACCCGGTCTGGGTGAGCGAGGTGATGCCGTCGCCGAAGACGTACTCGACGCCGGTCGTGGTCGCCTCGTGGAGGATCCGGACCAGGTCCTCCCGGAGGATCTCCAGCTCGGCGACCGCGCCGCCGGAGTCGCCCAGCGTGTCCGACGCCATGGTCGAGGTGCGCTTGCCCGCGGCGTTCACGAACGCCATCCCTCTCGCGCCCGTGTGCGCGGCGCGCACCTGGTCGAGCACCCCCATGCGCCGGGCGACGTCCCGGGCCGTGCCGCGCAGGTCGACCGCCTGGCCTCCGGGACGGGGCGCGGGCGCCCGCTCGACGACGGTCGGCGTGAGTCCGTGGTGGCGCAGCCAGTAGGCGAGCGCCGGGCCGGCGATACCTGCGCCGGAGATCAGTACGGTGTTCATGCGTACACCGTACATGGCTGTCCTACCTCGTCAAATCACTCGATGGTGCACTAGTGCTCTAGGCTGGGGTGTACTAGCTTGAGGAGGCGGGCATGACCGACGCGATCTACCAGCAGATAGCGCGCGAGATCCGCGCTCGGATCGAGTCGGGGGAACTCCGCCCCGGTGATCGGGTGCCGTCGACGCGCGAGATCACCGTGACGTGGGACGTCGCGATGGCCACGGCGACCAAGGCGCTGGCCACCTTGCGCACCGAGGGCTTCGTGCGTCCCGTGGCCGGCGTGGGCACCGTCGTGTCGGCGGAAGGCGGGGCTGCTGCGCGACCGCGCGCGCAGGAGACCGACCTGACCGGCGAGCGGCTGGTCATGACGGCGGTCCGCCTGGCGGACCGGGAAGGCCTCGACGCGGTGTCGATGCGGCGGGTGGCGTCACAACTGGGCGTGGCGACCATGTCGCTGTACCGGCACGTCGAGAACAAGGACGAGCTGGTCCTTCGGATGATCGACCACGTGTTGCGGGAGGAGGAGCTGCCCGACCCCGCGCCCGGCACCTGGCGGGAGCGGTTGGAGGTGTGCGCGAGGCTGCAGTGGGGGTTGTTCCAGGAACACGCGTGGCTGGCGCCGGCCATGTCGATGACCAGGCCGCAACTGCTGCCCAGCGCGGTCGCGCACACCGAGTGGATCCTGCAAGCGCTCGACGGGAAGGGGCTGGACCTTGAGGAGATGATGCACGCCGCGGTGACGGTGTTCGGCTTCGTGCGAGGTGTCGCGGTGAACATCGAGCAGGAAGCCGAGCAGCGGCGGGACACCGGGATGACCGGGGACGAGTGGATGACCCAGCAGGCGCCGGCCCTGCTGGACATCGTCGCCACCGGGAGGTTCCCGATGTTCAGCCGGGTGGTGCGCTCCGAGCTGGACATGGAGCTGGACACCCTGTTCGAGTTCGGTCTCGCGCGAATGCTCGACGGGATCGGGGAATGGATCAGTGGTCGCTCGACGTTGACCGAAGGGAGGACTGGCATGTGAGCACTTGGGGAGGCACGCGGTGGCGCTGGACCCGGAGGATCTGTACGAGGTCGACTCCGACGTCCCGGACCTGACCGGAGCGGTGCTGTTGCACCACTTCGACGGATTCATGGACGCCGGTGCGGCGGGCGGGGCGCTGGTCGCCCACCTGCTCGAGGCGCACGAGCACCGGGTGATCGCGCGGTTCGACATCGACGACCTGATCGACTACCGCGCCCGGCGGCCGCCCATGATCTACGCCACCGATCGCTGGGAGTCCTACGACGCGCCGCAGCTGGTCGTCTACCTGCTGCACGACGCCGTCGGCACGCCGTTCCTGCTGATGACCGGTCCCGAGCCGGACCGTCGGTGGGAGGCCGTCGTCGCGGCGGTGCGGTCGCTGATCGACCGGTGGGGCGTGCGGCTGGCCGTGAGCTTCCACGGCATCCCGATGGGTGTCCCGCACACGCGGAAGCTGTCGGTGATCTCGCACGCGACCAGGCCCGAGCTGGTCGTGGAGGGCTCGCCGTTCAGCCGGGTGCAGGTGCCGGGCAACCTGTCGGCGCTGCTGGAGCTGCGGCTCGGCGAGTCCGGTCACGACGCGATGGGCTTCGCCGCGTACGTCCCGCACTACCTCGCGCAGAGCACCTACCCGACGGCGGCGTTGGGCCTGTTGCAGGCTCTGACGAAGTCGACGGGCCTGGTCATCCAGGCCGCCGCCCTGAACGAGGCGGCCCGGCAGACCGATGCCGAGATCACCCGCCAGGTGAAGGAGTCGGCGGAGGTCGCGCAGGTGGTGGAGGCCCTCGAGCGCCAGTACGACGCGTTCAACGAGGCGTCGGAGAACCTGCTCGTGCCCGACGACCAGCCGCTGCCCAGTGCGGACGAGATCGGCGCGGAGTTCGAGCGCTTCCTGGCCGAGCAGCAACGCGACCACTGACCCGGTCCCTTCCGGGGCGGTTCGCCTCCCGGCGACGTCGTGGATGATGTCGGACGTGGCTGATTCCGCATCGTCCTCACCGCCGACGTCGCTGGCCGAGGTTCGCGCACGCATCGACGCGATCGACTCGGAGCTGGTGCGCCTGCTGGCGCAACGGCAGGGGTTGGTGCGGGCTGCCGCGTCGTTCAAGTCCGACGACCAGGCCGTGCGAGCGCCCGACCGGGTTGCCCAGGTGATCGCCTCCGTGCGGGAGCGTGCCGGGGAGGCCGGGCTGGAGCCGGCGGTCGCGGAGGCGGTGTGGCGGGCGATGATCGGCGCGTTCATCGAGGTCGAGCTGGCCGAACACGCCGAGGCTCGCGGTCGCTGACCCCACGCCGGCTGCGCCGAGGGCGGAGCGCTGGCCGGGTTGTGATCAGCTGGGTTTGTGATCAGCTGGGCCGCGATCGGTTTCGGTGTGATCGGGCGCGCGTCATGATCGGGCTTGGTTGTGAGTGGGCTCGGTTGTGACGGCCAGGGGTGGTGACATCGGCTGTGATCGGCCGGTGGCCGTGATCAGAGGTACAGGTCGGCCAGCCGGCGGTACGAGTCGAGCATGGCGGCGCGGTCGTAGGTGCTGGTGGTGACCAGCACCTCGTCGGCGGCGGTGCGGTCGACCAGGGCGTCCAGGGCCTTGGCGACCTCCGACGGCGTGCCGTGGATGTGACCCTGCAGCGATTGCTCGAACATCCTGCGTTCGCGATCGGTCATGGAGCGGGCGAGGATGTCGTTCGGGTCGCTCAGGGGCGGGAACTCGCCGCGGGTGCGCGAGTACGCCATCGACCACGCCTCCGGCACGAGGAGACGCCAGGCGTCCTCGGTGGTGTCGGCGACGGCGACCGTCGAGGAGATCACCACGTACGGCTTCGCTGCCCACGTCGAGGGGCGGAACCCGGTGCGGTAGGTGGTGATGGCGTCGATCATGGCGTCTTCGCCGCGGAAGCTGCCGATGACGAGTGGGACGCCGTGTGCCGCGGCCACCCGTGCCCCGGCGCCGGTGGCCAGGACGAACGGGGACACGCGCAGGCCGTCGGCCGGGTAGCCGCGCACCGCCTGGTCGCCGGTGAAGTAACCCAGCAGTTCGGCCAGTCGGGGGCCGAACTCGGCGGCGTCCTCCTTGTCGCGTCCCAGCGCCTTGCGGACCGCCTCGATGAAGCCGACGGATCGGCCGAGCCCCATGTCGATCCGGCCGGGGAACAGCGACTCCAGCACGCCGAACTGCTCGGCCACCACGAGTGGCTGGTGGTTGGGCAGCATCACGCCGCCGGTGCCGACCCTGATCCGGGACGTCGCCGCCGCGACCGCCGCTGCCAGCACGGTCGGCGCGGAGCCGGCGACGCCCGGCACGCCGTGGTGCTCGGACACCCAGAAGCGGTGGTAGCCGAGCTGTTCGACCTGGCGCGCGAACGCCACGGTGTCGCGCAGGGCCTCGGCATGCCCGAACCCCGCCCGCACCCGGGACCGGTCCAGCACGGAAAGCCTCACGACAGGTCCAACGGCCCCGCCGCACCCGACATTCCGCCTGATCCGACCCTTCGACCTCCACGAAGCCGCCCACCGCCCGAGACCGCCACCACAACCACCCGACAGCCGACGCGCACCCGGCGCACGCACACCGCACATGGCCCAGGCCACCCGCACACGGCCTACGCCACCGCACATAGGCCAGCTCACCGTGCCGGACTCGCGTCCAACCGCGCCCGGTTCGCAATCCCGCCGCGCCGGGCGAAGACCGCCGTAGGCCCTCGCCCCGGCCGCAACCCGCCGGCCGGCCCCACCTGCCCGGCACGTGCCCGAGCCGACCTGTCTGCTCGACCGCGCCCGGCGTGCAGGCCGGCTCGCCCTGCTGCCGCACCCGACGGCCCTGCCCGGACCGGCTGGGTTTGTGGCGCGGGCCGTGTGCGATCCGCCTTGCCCGCGCATCCGCCCCGGCCCGGCTGCGGCCGGGAAGGGGATCGCCGCAGGGGTGGGGCGAGCGGAGGCGGGCGGTGTGGGGCGGGCGGTGTGAGGTTGGGCTGGTCAGAGGCCGGTGGTGTCGGTGGGGACGCCGAGCTTGACCTTTCCGTACGCCTCGAACAGGCGGCGGGAGGTGATGGTGTGTTGGGCGGCTACGTGGGCGTCCCTCAGGCAGCGTTGGAGCGGGGAGTCCTCGAAGACCGCGGGGCTGCCGCCGATGTCGAACGCCAGCCTGGTCACCGAGGCCGCTTCGGCGGCGGCGTGGGAGCAGGCCAGGCGGAGGCGGGCGCGGGGTTCGGGTGGGCTTGGCCGGCCGTTCACGGCGTCGGACCACCGGGCCGCCACTTCGGTGTGCAGGAAGGCCCTGGCCGAGGACAGGCGCGCTTCGGCGGTGGCCAGGTCGCGTTGCACGTCCGGGCGTTCGGCCGGCGTGGAGGTCGCGCCGGGGGACGTCCCGGTCACGACCAGGGCCTCGGCTTCCTCGACCGCCCGCGCCGCGATCCCCAGCGTCACGGCGGCCACGCCGACGGCGAGCAGGCCGAAGAACGGGAAGGTCGGCAGCGGCGCGTCGACCCGCATCGCGGGTGGCCAGAGGGCGCGACGCGTCGGCACGAAGGCGTCCGCCACCTCCCACTCGTGGGTCCCGGTCGCCCGCAGCCCGGCCGCGTGCCAGGTGTCGTGCACCGTCACGGCCGACGCGGGGAAGAGCATGAGCCGCGGGCCGGCGGACGTCATCACGCCGCCCAGCACCCAGTCGCACAGCGACACGGCGCTGCCCCAGCCCCAGCGGCCGGTCACGCGGTGGCCGCCGGCCTCCTCGACCGCCTGCCCGACCGGGGCGGCGGTGCCGGCGACGACGGACCGCGGCGGCCCGAACACCTCCTCGGCCGCGTCCGGCGGCAGGTACCAGGCCAGGGAGGAGGTCGCGCTGGTCGTCATCGCCGTCCAGCCGGTCGAGCCGTCGGCGCACGCCAGGTCCTCGACCTCCCGCACCCACGAGGGCAGGTCCAACTCGCCGCCGCCGAGGGAGGCGGGCGCGAGCATGCGCGTCGCGCCCGCCTCGACCAGCGCCGCCACGACCGCCGGGGAGAGTCGGCGGTCGCGGTCGGCTTTGGCCGCCTCAGCTCTGATCAGGGTCCGCATGCCCCGATCATGCCGCGCCCGGTCAGGACACGGTCCACTTCTGGTTCGCGGTGCCGGAGCACGTCCACAGCTGCAAGCGGGTGCCGTTGGCGGAGCTGTTGTTCTGGGCGTCCAGGCACTTGTTGGCCTGGATGTTCACGATGTCGTTGGCGCCGCTGACCGCCCACCGCTGCGCGCCGCTCCCGTTGCAGTCCCACAGCTGGACCAGCGTGCCGTCCGCGGTGCCGCCCGACGCCGCGTCCAGGCACTTGCCCAGCGCGCGGATGGTGCCGTCGCCCGGCCGCGACCACTGCTGGGCCGCCGTGCCGTTGCAGTCGTACAGCTGCACGGGGGTGCCGTTGGCCGGGTTCGCGCCCGCCACGTCCACGCACTTGCCGCCGATGCCGGTGATCCGGCCGCCGGTGGGCTGGCCGCCGTCGATCGTGGACACGCGCACGTAGTCGACCACCAGCTGCTGCGGGAACGTGGTGCTCGCGTCCGGGTAGCCGGGCCACTCGCCGCCGACCGCCAGGTTCAGGATGATGAAGAACGGCTTGTTGAACACCCACTGCCGGCCGCCCAGGTCGGCGGGGGTGCGGCGCTGGTAGACGTTGCCGTCCACGGACCACGCGATGCCGGTCGGCGTCCACTCGATGGCGAAGGTGTGGAAGCCGTCGGCGAAGTTCGGCCCGTTGAAGGGCATCCCGATGCCGCCCGCGCCGGAGTACCCCGGACCGTGGATGGTGCCGTACACGGTGTCCAGGTCGTGGCCCAGGAACTCCATGATGTCGATCTCGCCGCTGTTCGGCCACGGGTTGCCGGAGTTGATGTCCTGGCCGAGCATCCAGAACGCGGGCCAGATGCCCCGGCCGCGCGGCATCTTCATCCGCGCCTCGACCTTGCCGTAGGTCGTGGTGAACTTGCCCGCGGTGTTGATCCGGGCCGAGGTGTACTGGCAGCGGCCGTACCAGCAGTTGTAGTTGCCGGGGTTCTCGCGGCGGGCGGTGATGACGAGGTTGCCCGCGCCGTCCATGGCCGCGTTGCTCGCCGACGTCGTGTAGTACTGGTGCTCGCGGTTGTTGCCGTTGTTGTCGCCGACCTCGGTGTTCCACTTCGAGGCGTCGACCCGCGTGCCCGCCGGGCCGTTGAACTCCTCGGCGAAGGTCACCGCCATCGTGCCCACGTCCGCGGCCGCGCCGGTCGCCGGAGCGGCTTGGGCGGCCGGCACGGCGAGCGCGCCGAAGGCGAGCGCGACCGCGCTCACCACCACTCGTGTCCTCATCGACACTCCCTTCACTGGAGGCGGCGGCCAGCCAGAAGTTACTGCATAACCTTGAATCAAGTCACGATGAAAGTAGGGGGCTTTACTGTCGGGTCATGCCGGGACACCCACCGGCCCGACGAGGAGGTCGACACCGATGGCCATGCTGCGCAGCTACGTGTCCGGTCGCTGGCACGTCCCCACCGCCGAGGGTGCGCCGCTGCACGACGCGGTGACCGGCGAGGAGATCGCCCGGATCTCGTCGCAGGGCATCGACATGGCGGCGGCGCTGGACCACGGCAGGCGGGTCGGCGGGCCGGCCCTGCGCGAGCTGACGTTCCACCAGCGCGCCGCCCTGCTCAAGGCCCTCGCCTCGCACCTGCGGGAACACCGCGACGAGCTGTACGCCCTGTCCGCCCGGACCGGGGCCACCAGGACCGACTCGTTGATCGACGTCGACGGCGGGATCGGCGTGCTGTTCGGCTACGCGAGCAAGGCCAAGCGCGAGCTGCCCAACGACACCGTCCACGTGGAGGGCAACGTCGAGCCGCTGAGCAAGGGCGGCACGTTCGTCGGCCAGCACGTCGCGACCCCGCTGCGGGGCGTCGCGGTGCAGATCAACGCCTTCAACTTCCCCATGTGGGGCCCGCTGGAGAAGTTCGCCCCCGCGTTCATCGCGGGCGTGCCGTCGCTGATCAAGCCGGCCTCCCAGACCGCCTACGTGACCGAGAAGCTGGTCGAGCTGATGCTCGCCCCGGGCCTGCTGCCGGAGGGCTCGCTCCAGCTCGTCACCGGCAGCGCGGGCGACCTGCTCGACCACCTGACCGGCCAGGACCTGGTCGGCTTCACCGGCTCGGCGTCCACCGCCCAGGTGCTGCGCACCCACCCGACCGTGGTGCGCAACAGCGTGCGCTTCAACGCCGAGGCCGACTCCCTGAACTGCTCGATCCTCGGCCCGGACGCGGTCGAGGGCACGCCCGAGTTCGACCTGTTCGTCAAGCAGCTCGTCACCGAGATGACGGTCAAGGCCGGCCAGAAGTGCACCGCGATCCGGCGCGCCCTGGTCCCCGCCCCGCTGGTCGACGCGGTCGCCGACGCCGCCTCCGCGCGCCTGGCCAAGGTCGTGATCGGCAACCCGGCGAACGAGAGCGTGCGGATGGGCGCGCTGGCCGGGCTGGAGCAGCGCGAGGAGGTCCGGCGGTCGCTGAAGGCGCTGCTGGAGGTCGGCGAGGTGGTCTACGGCTCGCTCGACCGCGTCGACGTGGTGGACGCCGACGCCGAGCGGGGCGCGTTCCTGTCGCCCGTGCTGCTCAAGGCGGACCCCGACCACGCCCAGCCGCACGAGGTGGAGGCGTTCGGCCCGGTGTCCACGCTGATGGCCTACCGCGACGCGGAGCACGCGGTCGAGCTGGCGGCCCGGGGCGCGGGCAGCCTGGTCGGCTCCGTCGTCACGCACGACGCGGAGTTCGCCCGGGACGTCGTGCTGGGCGTGGCCCCCTGGCACGGCCGCGTCCTCGTGCTCGACCGGGACGACGCGAAGGAGTCCACCGGTCACGGCTCGCCGCTGCCGATGCTGGTGCACGGCGGTCCGGGCCGGGCGGGCGGCGGCGAGGAGATGGGCGGCATCCGCGGCGTCCTGCACCACATGCAGCGCACCGCCGTGCAGGCCAGTCCCCGCGTGCTGAGCGCGGTCACCGGGCGGTGGGTCACGGGCGCGCCGCGCAGCGAGTCGGACGTGCACCCGTTCCGCAAGTCGTTGCGCGAGCTGAAGGTCGGCGACACGGTCGTCGCCGGTCCCCGCACGGTCACGCTCGCCGACATCGAGCACTTCGCCGAGTTCACCGGCGACACGTTCTACGCCCACATGGACGAGGAGGCCGCGGCGGCGAACCCGTTCTTCGGCGGCCGGGTCGCGCACGGCTACCTGGTCGTGTCCTTCGCGGCGGGGCTGTTCGTCTCGCCCGAGCCGGGGCCGGTGCTGGCCAACTACGGCCTGGAGAACCTGCGGTTCCTCACGCCCACGTTCCCCGGCGACGAGCTGACCGTGACGCTGACCGCGAAGCAGATCACGCCCCGCGAGGACCAGGACTACGGCGAGGTGCGCTGGGACGCCGACCTGGTCAACCAGAAGGGCGAGTCGGTGGCCAAGTACGACGTGCTGACGCTGGTCGCCAAGCAGTAGCGGGCGTTCCACCAGGTGGACGCGCGTCGGCCGGATTCACCCGGACGGGAACAACCGGCGCGCTCCACCGGGTTGGCGGGAGGAGGACCGAGCAGCAACCGAGTATCGAGGAGCACCAGAGGTGTCTGAGACCTTTTCGCTGGGTGGCGACCTGACCGTCAACCGCCTCGGCTACGGCGCGATGCGGCTGACCGGTGAGGGCATCTGGGGGTACCCGGCCGACCGCGACAACGCGATCGCCCTGCTCCGGCGGGTGGTCGAGCTGGGCGTGAACTTCATCGACACCGCGGATTCCTACGGCCCGCACATCAACGAGGAGCTGATCCGGGAGGCGCTGCACCCGTACCCGGAGGACCTGGTCATCGCCACCAAGGGCGGGCTGCTGCGCACCGGCCCGAACGAGTGGCCGGTGCTCGGCAAGCCCGCCTACCTGCGGCAGGCCGTGGAGACCAGCCTGCGCAGGCTCGGCGTCGAGCGCATCGACCTGTACCAGCTGCACCGCGTCGACCCGGACTTCCCGCTGGAGGACCAGGTCGGCGAGCTGCGCAAGCTCCAGGAGGAGGGCAAGATCCGCCACATCGGCCTGTCCGAGGTGGACGTCGCCCAGCTGGAGGCGGCGCAGGCGGTCGCGCCGATCGTGAGCGTGCAGAACCTCTACAACCTGGCGGCCCGGCAGCACGAGGCCGTGCTGGAGCGCACCACCGAGCAGGGCATCGCGTTCATCCCGTGGTTCCCCGTGGCGACCGGCGAGCTGGCCCGGCCCGGCGGCGTGCTGGACGAGGCGGCCAAGGAGCACGGCGCGACGCCCGCGCAGCTCGCGCTGGCCTGGCTGCTGCGCAAGTCGCCGGTCGTGCTGCCGATCCCCGGCACGTCCTCCATCGCGCACCTGGAGGAGAACGTGGCGGCGGCGCGGATCAAGCTGACCGACGAGGAGTTCGAGAAGCTGTCCGCGCTCGCCTGAGCCCCGGTCACGCCGGGTCGAACGCCCGCCGTTCGGCCCGGCGCCGCAGGTCGTCGGGCAGGTCGTCGCCCGCCGCCAGCAGGCCCGGCAGCAGGTCGGGCTCGGTGGTCAGGGCGCGGAACGCGAGCGACACCGTGACGTCGTGGTCGGGCCGGTGCTCGACCACGATCTCGTCACCGGCGGTGATCGCGCCCGGCTCCAGCACGCGGAAGTAGGTGCCCGGCAGCCCGCGCCGGGTGAACGTCCTCACCCACCCCGGCTCCTCCATCACCCCGGCGAACGTGCGGCACGGGATGCGCGGGGAGGTCGCCTGGAGCAGCGCGCCGCCGATCCGCCACCGCTCGCCGATCCGCGCGCCGCACACGTCCGCGCCGACCGTGGTCAGGTTCTCGCCGAACAGCCCGGACCGCAGGTCGCGGCCGAGGTGCGCCGCCCACTCGTCCAGGTCCTCCCGCGCGTAGGCGTAGACGGCCTGGTCGTCGCCGCCGTGGTGGCGCAGGTCGGAGATGTGGTCGCCGACGACGCCGCTGCCGCCGGCGCCGCGCGGTCCGGGAGGCCGGACGTCCACGGGCCCGCGCACGGGCAGCTTGCCGATCCCGGTGTGGCCGACGACGGCCTGGTCGGACTCGACGCGGGAGCCGACGTTGACGGAGAGCACGTGGGGCATGACCCGACCGTAGCCCAGGCACTTTCCGGGTTCGCACTCCTTATCCGCCGCCGGTGCGGGAGTATGGCGGTGTTCACCGTCCGCGGGGGGAGTCATGCGCAGGTCCGTCGTCGCTCTGGTGCTGGTCGCGGTGGCGGTGGTGGCGGGCTGCGCGGAGCGGACCGGCCTGCCCGCGCCGACCCTCGGCCCGGTGGTGGAGGACGGCGCGACGCTGCTCGCCGGCCTGGCCGCCCGGTCCGCCGAGCAGCGGTCCGTGGGGGTGGAGGCGGAGACGACCCTGTCCGGGCTGCGCGTGACGCTGTCCGGCGGCCTGCTGCGCACCCGCGAGGGCACGCTGGTGTCGCTGCGGCAGGGTTCGGACACCGAGGTGGTCGTGCTCGCCGACGCCGGCTACTCCCGCACCGGCGACGGGGCGTGGACCAGGCTCGACCTGACCGACCGCGCGCCCGTGCGGGTGGACACCACGGTGGCCGGCCTGACCGACGAGGTGGACCCGGCGTCGGTGGTGGAGTCCCTGGCCGGCAGCCTGCTCGTGGAGACGGGCGACGACCGGGTGGACGACGTGGCGACCCACCGGTACACGCTGCTGGTCGACCTGCGGGCGCAGGCCGAGCGCACCGTCGACAGCTCCCGGCGCGGCCGGCTGCTGGCGGCCTACGAGTCGGGCTTCACCGCGTCCGCGACCGTCTGGGTGGGGCCGGGCGACCTGCCGGTGCGGGTGGAGCAGGTGCTGAAGACGTTGGAGGGCAACGACTTCCAGCGCACCGTTCACCGGTTCGCCGACTGGAACGCCGACATCCGCGTGACCGCGCCGACCTCGCCGGGGCGCTAGGGCCGGTCGGCGGGTCCCAGCGACGCCGCGAACGCGCTCAGCGACTCCCGGTCCGGCTGCGCGGTCTTCGTGATCAAACTCGCCACGTGCTTCTCCACCGTGCGCGGCGAGATGTGCAGCCGGGTGGCGATCGCCTTGTTCCCCAGCCGGCCCGCCAGGAGTCGGAACACCTCGAACTCGCGCACCGTCACGCCCAGCGCCCGCAGTTCGCGCGGCACCTGGTCGGACCCCGTCCGCCGCTGCGGCACGGTCGCGCCGACCTGCCGCAGCAGCCCGCGGCACGCGCTGGCCACGGCCGCGTGACCGGCCTGGTGGAAGTACTCCTCCGCGCCGCGCAGCCACCCGACCGGCTCGCCCCACCCGTCCGCCACGGCGGCCTCGGCCACCAGCCGCAGCCCGAGGTTGCGCGCCAGCGGGTAGATCGCCGCCGCCTCGCGGGCCGCCCGGACCGCCTGCGCCGCCTCCGCCTCCCGGCCGTGCCTGCCCAGCACCACGGCCAGCGCGAACTGCGCGAACACCCGGTTCCAGCGCATCCGCGCCGCCGCCGACCGCGTCACGTCCAGGTAGGCGTCCACGTCCGACGCGCCGGCCAGCGCGTCCAGCAGCAGCCGCAGCCCGTGCCGGCCCGCCAGGTGGAACACCGTCGGCGTCTGCGCCTCGAACGCGATGGCCCGCGCCAGGTCCTGCTCGGCCGCCGCCCGGTCCTCCTCCAGCAACGCGCAGAACGCCCGCGCGAGCCCGTGGCACAGCGGTCGCTCCTGCGAGCCGCCGCCCGCCGCCTCGAACTCCTCGATGGCGGCCTCCATCTCGGCCCGCCTGCCCTGGTGCGCCGCGGCCGTGGCCCGCGCCATCAACCCGTAGGTGGTCAGGTTCCGCAGCTGGAGCCGGCGGGTGTCCGCGACGGTGCGCGCGAGCCGGTCCGCCGCGTCCGCGTACTGCCCGCGCAGCACGGCGTCCAGCCCGAGGATCGCGTCCACGTTGTAGGCCACGCTGATCGCGCCGATGAGCAGCGCCTCCTCGCGCGCGTCCGCCAGCTCGCCCGACGTGCCCTCGGCCAGCCAGTCCAGGCCGCCCTGCCGGATCACCGCGTACACCCGCTGGATCGGCAGCCCGTGCTCCTCGGCCAGCGCCCGCGCCCGGTGGAAGCACTCGGTCGCCTCGGCCAGGTCGCGGTCGCGGGCCAGCACGCCGAGCAGCTGCCACGTCTCGCAGCCGACCTCGGGCAGCGGCACCCGCTTGGCCGCGTCGGCCGCGCGGCGGGCCAGGAACTCGGCCGAGGCGATCCGGTCGGGCGCGTCCACGTTCAACGTCAGGAACGCGGCCACCGCGTCGAGCCGCGCGGTGTGCTCGTCGGTCGCGTCCGCGCCGAGCAGCGCCCGCGCCGTCTCCACGTGCGCCATGCCGTCGGTCCACCGGCCCGCGGTGTTGGCCACCTGCGCCAGCTTGGTGTGCAGCTCGGCCCGCCGGACCCGGCCGAGCCCGGCCGCGCTCAGCTCGGTCACCGCGTCGACCAGCGCGAACGCCCGCTCGAACTGGCCCGCCTCGGCCAGCGCGGGCAGCAGCGAGTCGAGCACGTCGGCGCGGATCGACACGTCGACCTGGCTGGCCAGCAGCCGGTGCGCGTGGTCGAGCAGCCGCACCGCCGACCCGGCCGCGCCGTCGGCCAGCGCCCGCCTGCCCGCCTCGGCCAGCAGCGTGCCCGCCTCGGCCGTCTGCCCGGCGTCCAGCCGCAGCGACGCCACCAGCGCCCGCCACTCGCCGTGCAGGCCGGGGTGCAGCTCCTGCACCGCGTCGGCGGTCCGCCGGGCGAGTTCGGCCCGGTGCGGCGGGGGCAGCTGGGCGAGCAGCGCCTCGGCGGTCAGCGGGTGCCGGAACGCGTACCAGTCCGGCACCGGCTCGTCCGGCGTGACGAGCTGCGCCGCCACCCCGGCGTGCAGGTGCGACAGCAGGCCCCGGTCGTCCATCCCGGTCACCCGCCGCAGCACCGACAGCGGGAACCGGTGGCCCAGCACGGCCGCCACCGACAGCACCTCGCGGCCCTGCGGCCCGAGCCGGTCCGTGCGGTGCGCGATCGACCGCACCAGGGCCGACGGCACGTCGATGCGCAGCTCGCCGAGCACCTGCCAGCCACCCGGACCGCGCACCAGCAGCCCGCCGTTGACCAGGCCGTGCAGCATCTCCTCGACCACGAACGGGTTGCCCGCGCTGTCGGCCCACAGCCGCTGCACCACCTCGGCGGGCACCTCGTGGTCCTCCGCCTCCAGGCACAGCCCGACCATCCGGCGCACCTGCCACTCGTCCAACCGGCGCAGCTCCAGCAGCACGCCCGCCTGCCGCTGGGCGGCCAGCCGGACCACGTCGAGCGCGGGGCCGGGGTCGGCGCGGGCGGTCACCAGCAGCGCGGCGGGCGCCTGGTCGAGGTTGTCCACCAGGTAGTCCACGACGGCCAGCGTCTCGGCGTCGGCGTCGTGCAGGTCCTCCAGCACCACCAGGCACGGCTGCTTGCGGCCGACCGCGGCCAGCAGCCGCAGCACCGCCTCGGCGAGCACCAGCACCGAGTGCGCCGGGCGCTGCTCCTCGGGACCACCCGCCTCGGCGCTCCACTGCGCCGGGTGCCACTCGGGCACCAGCCTGCCCAGCGCCCGCTGGTACGGGCCCAGTTCCCGCAGGTCGGGGCCGTCCCCGCCGCGCAGCAGCGACATCAGCGCCTCGGCCAGCGGCCGGAACGGCACGATCGGCCCGATGGTGCTGCCGCGACCGCGCAGCACGCGCATGCCGCGGTCGAAGGCGGCGGAGGCGGCGGAGCGCGCCAAGCGGGTCTTCCCGATGCCCGGCTCGCCGACGAGGAACACGGCCCGGCCCCGGTGGCGGGCCGCGTCGGCGAGCAGTCGCTCGAGCACCTGGAGTTCTTCGTCGCGGCCGACCACGACCGGCGCGCGGGTGTGCATGGGGCGACCTTAGTCAAGCCGATCGGGCGCATGCCAAACTGCCCGCACCCCCAGTGCGGGCGGGCAGTTCGGCGGCGGAGCGCGGCGCTACAGCGTGAGGCCGGGCGCGCTCACGGTGGTCATGCTGGACTCGCTCACGGCGACCGCGGCGTACGCGCCGACGGCCAGGGTCAGGCCGGCCAGCGCGCGGGCGCGGGCGCCGGCCTTGGTCCTGCGGGACAGCGCCATCTCGCCGGCGGGGTGGTCGCCGTCCCGGGCTTCGCTCCAGGTGGTGACCTCGTCGCGGTTGGCGTCGTTCATCGGGTGTTCTCCTCGGGGGTGTTGATGTCGTGCGTGGAACCGAGCAGGAGCACGGACGGCACCTGGTCGGGGAAACCGAGGCGGAGCAGGCCGTAGCCGATGCCCGAGAGCCCCGTGAGCAGACCGGCCGACGGCACGCCGTCGGGCGTGCCGCAGCGCGCCCCGTACTGCTCCAGCGCGCCGAGGACGAGCCCGGCCCGCCGGGTCTGCGCGGCCGCGGCCAGACCGTGCCCGCGTTCCGCGAGGACGGTCAGCGCCTCGACCACGCCCAGCTCGCCGTGGCACAGGCTCAGGTCTCGCAACGGTTCGTGCACCGCCAGGGCGTTCAGGCACCGGTCGAGGTGCAGGGTGTGCGCGTCGACCGGCAGGCCGGGGTGCGCGCAGTGCGCGAGCACCGCGCCCGACAGCCCGGAGCACCAGCTGTGGTCGGCTTCGGTCACGTCGAGCAGCCGCTGCCGCAGCCCGTGGTCGGACCGCAGGTTCGCGCGGCCGACCACACCGTAGCGGTCGTCGCCGACGGCGCGCGCGTAGCGCAGCAACGCCCAGCCGACGCCCGCCCGGCCGCGGGCGAAGCCGTCGCCGCCCGCGCCCGCCGTGAGCAGCCGGTCGGCGTAGGCGCGGGCCAGCCGCCCCGCCGAGGCCAGACCGGTCTCCCGGCGCACCGCGAGCATCGCGGCCAGCCCGCCGGCGCAGCCCTCGACCACGTTCGCCGGGTCCTCGCCGACCGCCTCCACCGCGGTCGCGACGTCCACCGCGGTGCGCAGCCAGCCCCGGATGTCGTCGTCGTCCAGCAGGTTCGCCAGCCGCGCCAACGCGTAGCAGACACCGCCGAGGCCGTGGAACGCGCCGCTGCCCACGGCCGCCGCCAGCTCGGTGTCCTCGGCGAACGCGGCCAGCAGGTCCGGGATCGGCGCGAGCGCGTCGCGCGCGTACTCGGTGTACCGGGCGGCGCCGGTGAGCCGGCCGAGCTGCGCCAGGAACAACGCGACGCCGGTGTAGCCGTTGGACAGGCCCGCGCCCATCGCGGACACCGCCCAGTGCCGGTCGTCCACCAGCTCCAGGCCGACCCAGTTGACCCGGCCGGCGGCGGTCGCGGCGTGCGCGAGCACCTCGTCGGCCACCCCGCACGCGGCCACCAGGAGCCGTTGCGGGTCGGGGACGCACGCCTCGACCGGCGCGGCCACCCCGGGACCGGTGCGGTGGTCCACGGGCCTGGGCCGGGTGGCCAGCCCGGCGCTGATCAGCCACTGCTGGTCGTGCCGGTCCACCTCGTCCAGCGCGGCGATCTTGGCCGTGACCGCGTCCAGCGCGGACGCCGGCAGCAGGTCGGGCAGGCGCTGCCCGGTCGAGGTCCACACGTCGCGGCTGCCCGGCCGGGTGGTGAACATCGGCACGTCGCCCGCCCACAGGTCGCGCATCTCGTGCGGCACCAGGGCGCGCAGCACCTCGTCGCCCTCGGCGTCGTCCCACAGCACGTCGAGGACGTCCTGGCGGGCCGCCGCGCCGCCGAGCGCGTCGGGGTGCGTCGACTCGTCCAGCGCCGTCGCGTAGAGCTGGGTCATCCGCGGCACGAACCGCACCGGCAGGTCGGCGAACGCGGCGAGCAGCCCGTCCGGGCCGAGCAGGTCGGCGCGGTGGTCGTACAGCGCGTCGTAGCCCAGCCGGAACCCGGCCAGCAGCGCGCCCCGGTAGTCGGCGGGCTCGGCCTCGCGGCCGTCCACCACGGGCCGGTTGTGGGCCGGCGGCAGCGGGGCGGGCCTGCGCACCAGCCGCATCCGGTCGGTGCCGGGGTGCAGCCAGGCCACGCCGTCGGCCGGGAGCCGGTCGCCGTGGTCGCCGCCCAGGCCGCCGACGTCCAACGCGCCGTGCTCGCCCAGCAGCACGCGCGGCAGCACGGCGGTGCGGTGCACGGACCGGGCCAGCGCCCGGACCGCGGGGTCCGCCGGCAGCCCGACCGTCGGGTGGAACAGCGTCTCCACGTCCACCAGCACCGGCTGATCACCCGCCGCGACCAGGTTCTCGTAGTGCATGTCGGTGCCGTCCACCGCGTACAGCAGCGCGAGCAGCGCGCCGAGCCGCTGGTAGAACCGGCCGACCTCGGTCACGTCGGCGCACGGGCGGTGCGCCACGAACTCCAGCCACCCGTACCCGGGCCGGCCGAGCACGCGCGGCAACCGCAGGTCCAGGCGCGTGTGCCCGTCGAACCAGGCCAGGAGGTCCGCGAACGCCCCGTGCAGCGCCACGGGCCGCGGCTTGTAGACCACCTTGCGGCCGTCGGCGAAGGTCAGCACGGCGACCGAGCGCCCGCGGGCGTGCGGGTCGCCGCGACCGGTCTCGACGCGGGCGACCGGGCCGGGGTCGCGGCCGTCCAGCAGCGCCCGCACGATCTCCGGCCGGTCGTCGGCGAACCGGTCCAGCAGCTCCCGGTGCGCCTCGGCGGCGTGCAGGCAGGTCTGGCCGAGCAGCCGGGCCAGCACCGGGTACCGGGCGAACAGCGCGGGCAGGTCGACGTGCCGGATGAAGTCGGCGAACCGCTCCTGGGGCGTGTCGCCCGCCAGCCGCCCGCCGACCCGCTGGAGGTTCAGCTCCAGCACGAGGGTGCGGGCCGCGATGCGGGCCAGCCGCCGGCCGAGGGCGCGGGTGAAGTCCGCGTCCAGGCGGGGGTCGAGCGCCGCGGTCGCGCGCACCAGGGGTCTCAGGGCGCAGGCGAACGCCTCGTCCCAGCTGCCGCCGGTGAAGTCTGCACGGGCCGCGGTCGTGGTGGCGCGTTCCACGAACGCGGCCCATGAGGGCCGTCCACGGGGGACGACCAGTTCCTGGGGGTTCCCGCGCACGCCGCTGACCCACCAGGCTGCTGGCGGCCGTTCCACGGCGGAGGGAAACATGCCGCACAACGTGTCATGGGGGCGCGTGGCGCACATGGGGGTCGTGCCCCCAGATTTGCGGTCGGCGGGGTACGGGGCCGCACATGTGCGGAGACGGCTCCGCCGCAGGTCACCAGCACACTTCCGGCCGGTTAACGGACCGCTGCGCCGGGCTGTTGCGCCCGGTCGCGGGCGACGGGACCGCCTCACGCCGACCGGGTGCGGCGGGACGCGACGGGGTCGGGGTGGCGCGGTGCGCGCCGGGTCGTCAGACGTCGCAGTTCTCGGCCTGGCCGGCGGCGGCGCGGAACTCGTCCGGCAGCGAGATCACGGACATCTTCTCCACCGCCTCGTTCATCACCGTGACGGCCTCCGTCATGTCCTGCATCACGGCGGAGAAGACGTCGGTGGTCAGCTCCGGCGCGGCGTCCACCGTCGACCTGGCCGAGACGAACTTGTCCCTGGCCCTGGTCAGCGGCTCGCTGATGACCTCGACGGCGGTGTCGGCGGCGGGGCTCGGGGCGGGGGTCAGGCCGTCCAGGTCGTGCAGCACGACGTTCAGCACGTCGACCACCCGGCCGAGCGAGTCGCTGACCGACTTCTTCGCCGCGGCCGGGTCGGTCTGGGTCTCGTCGAGCTTCACCCCGCCCGAGGCGACCATGTAGTTGGCCACCCCGCAGAAGTTGTCCATCCAGCGCACGACCTCGGGCTTCGCCGCCGCGACCGCCGACGTCGGGCCCGGCGTCGGCTCGCCCGCCACGGGCACCGCGCACCCGGTCAGGCCCGCCAACGCCACCGCAGCCACCCACCACCGCTTCACAGGGGATTTGTACCCTGCCGTCACTCGATGGAGGGGCGGAACATGACAACCGGGGGAATCCTCGGCCACGATGTTGCTCTCATGACCGTCTCACTCGAGGTGTCCGGCGGGATCGCGGTCATCCGGATCGACGGGCCGACGGACACCGTGCTCGCCGACGTGCGGGCCGTGCTGCCCTCGGTGGTCGACGCACGCGCCGTCGTGCTCCTGGTCGAGCCCGGACTCGGCGCCGTCGACATCAAACGGCTGGTCCGGACGTCGGCGGCCCGGCGCGGAGCCCCCGCCGCCCCGCTGCGCGGCGTGCGGGACGAGGTCGCCAACCTGCCCGTGCCGGTGGTCGCGGCGATCGGCGGCTGCGCGTCCGGCGAGGTCGTGGAACTCGCGATGGCGTGCGACCGGCGGGTGCTGGCCTCCGACGGCGCCCTCGGCCGGGTGACAGGCTCCCGGGTGATCGGCGGTCACGTGCTGATGGCGCGCCGGGTCACCGCCGACGAGGCGCTGCGCACCGGGCTGGTGGACCGGGTGGTGCCGCCGTCGTCGGTGCTGCCGGCCGCCGTCGAACTCGCAAACGAATGCAAATCCACGCAAGCCGAGCGTAAATCCTGCCGTATAGTTGCTCCATGACGCAACGGCGGTTGGCGGAAGTGGCCGCGAAGGTCGGCGTGAGCGAGGCGACGGTCAGCCGGGTGCTGAACGGCAAGCCCGGCGTGTCCGAGGCGACGCGGTCGGCCGTCCTCACGGCCCTGGACGTGCTCGGGTACGAACGGCCGACCCAGCTGCGCGGCGAACGCGCCCGGCTGGTCGGTCTGGTGCTGCCGGAGCTGCAGAACCCGATCTTCCCGGCGTTCGCCGACGTGGTCGGCAACGCCCTCGCGCAACGCGGTTTCACCCCGGTGCTGTGCACCCGCACGGCCGGCGGCGTGACCGAGGCCGACTACCTGGAGCTGCTGTTCGAGCAGCACGTCTCCGGCGTGGTGTTCGCCGGCGGGCAGTACGCCCAGGCGGACGCCTCGCACGAGCACTACCGCCAGATGACCCGGCGCAAGCTGCCCGCCGTGCTGGTCAACGCCGCCATCGAGGACCTCGGCTTCCCGCGGGTGTCGTGCGACGACGCGGTGGCGGTGGAGCAGGCGTTCGGGCACCTGGTGGCGCTGGGCCACGTGCGGATCGGCGCGGTGCTCGGCCCGTCGGACCACGTGCCGTCGCGGCGCAAGCTCACCGCGCTCACGTCGTGCGCGGCGGCCGCCGGGGTGGAGTTGTTCGAGGAGCACGCCATGTTCTCCCTGGAGGGCGGGCAGGCCGCGGCGACCCGCCTGCTGCACCGCGGCGTGACCGCGATCGTGTGCGCGTCGGACCCGTTGGCGCTGGGCGCGGTGCGCGCCGTGCGGCGGCACGGGCTCAAGGTGCCGCACGACGTCTCCGTGGTCGGTTACGACGACTCGCCCCTCATGACCTGCACCGAACCTCCGCTGACCACGGTCCGCCAGCCGATCGAGGCGATGGGCCGCGCGGCCGTCGAACTCCTGGCGAACCAGATCTCCGGCACCCCCGTCCCCGACGAGGAGCTGCTCTTCGAGCCGGAGCTGGTGGTCCGCTCGTCCACCGCGCCCGCCCCGCGCTGACCGTCCGCCACCCCTTCCGCTGCCGTCCACCCGCCGGGTGGGCGGCAGTTTTCGCCTGCCCGTCTTCGAACGACCTCCTCGGCCCAGCTTACGACTTGATGTCGTGAAGTTGCGAGGTTTAGTAGACATCTTGCGCATCGGTGGTGGGGCGACTTACCGTGTGCGCCACACCACAGCCGAGAAGGGTCCGGTCCCATGAACTCATCCAGCCTCCGCAGAGCGGCGGGGTTGCTGCTGGCAGGCAGCCTGAGCCTGACCGCCGTCGCGTGCTCGCAAGCCGACGACAACGCCGCCGCCGGTGGCGGCAAGGTCACGCTGTCGGTCAACGGGCAGCCGCCGCAGACGCAGGCGTTCGAGCGCAAGATCTTCGACGAGGACGTGGCCGAGTTCGAGGCCGCCAACCCCGACATCGACATCGAGCCGCACGAGGGGTTCATGGACCCCAAGACGTTCTCCGCCAAGCTCGCCGGCGGCCAGCTCGAGGACGTCTTCTACGCGTACTTCACCGACCCGGCGAACCTCATCGCCCGCAGGCAGGCCGCGGACATCACCGAGTACGTCAAGGACCTGCCGAACTACGACGCCATCCGGCCCGAGCTGCGCGACGTCTTCGCCAAGGACGGCAAGGTCTACGGCGTCCCCACGGCCAACTACTCGATGGGCCTGATCTACAACCGCGCGCTGTTCACCGAGGCCGGCCTGAACCCCGACCAACCGCCGAAGACCTGGGACGAGGTCCGCGAGGCCGCCAAGAAGATCACCGCGCTGGGGAACGGCAAGGTCGGCTTCGCCGAGTACAGCAAGAACAACCAGGGAGGCTGGCACTTCACCGCGTGGATGTACTCCGTCGGCGGGCGGATCGCGCGCCAGGAGGGCGACAAGTGGGTCGCCGACTTCAACAACGACAAGGGCCGTGAAGTCCTCCGGCGCCTCAAGGACATGCGCTGGACGGACAACACCATGGGCGAGAAGCAGTTGCTCGTCATCGAGGACGTCCAGCAGATGATGGGCGCGGGCCAGCTCGGCATGTACCTGGCCGCCCCGGACAACGTGCCGACCCTGGTCAACCAGTTCAAGGGCGACTACGCGAACTACGGCCTGACCGGCATCCCGGACGGCGAGGGGACGCTCATCGGCGGCGAGGGCTACATGATCAACCCGAAGGCGTCGCCGGAGAAGATCAAGGCCGGGCTGAAGTGGATCGGGTGGAAGTACCTCAACCCGGACCGGTTCGAGAAGAACCTCCAGCGGTACAAGGACCAGGGCCAGCCGATCGGCCTGCCCGTGCCGCCCGTCGCGGACATCTGGACCGGTGACATCGCGGCCAGGCAGACGCAGCTCAAGGAGAGCCTGGCCACGGTGCCGGTGGCGAACTTCCGGTCCTACGTGGACGCCAGGCCCAAGGGCCTGATCGAGCCGCCCAACGCGCAGCAGGTCTACGCGATCCTCGACAACGTGATGCAGGCCGTGCTCACCAACCGCGACGCGGACCCCGATCAGCTGCTGGCCGACGCGGAAGCCAAGGTGAACCCCGTCCTGGCCCAGGTCAAGTGATGCGCCGCCGCGTCGCGGAGAACCTGGCCGCGTACGGGTTCCTGTCCGCCGCGCTGGTCTGCTTCGCGGTGTTCTCCTGGTACCCCATCGCGCGCGGGGCCGTGCTGGGCTTCCAGCAGGTCGACTTCGTCACCGACCCCGCGTGGGTCGGCTGGGAGAACTTCGAACGCCTCTTCGCCGACCCCCTGTTCGCCACGGCGTGGCGCAACACCCTGCTGTTCACCGCGCTGGCCCTGGTGTTCGGCTTCGTGGTGCCGTTCGTGCTCGCGGTCGTGCTCAACGAGCTGCGCCACTTCAAGGCGTACTTCCGGCTCGTCGTGTACCTGCCCGTGATGCTGCCGCCGGTGGTGGCCGCGCTGATCTGGAAGTGGATGTACGACCCGGGGCCGGGCCTGCTCAACACCGCGTTGCGCGGGCTCGGGCTCCCGGGCGCGGCGTGGCTGGACAGCGCCGACACCTCGATGCTGTCGCTGGTGATCGTGTCGACGTGGGCCAACCTGGGCACCGCGACGCTGATCTACCTCGCCGCGTTGCAGGGCATCCCGGGCGACCTGTACGAGGCGGCCGAGCTGGACGGCGCGAACGTGCTGCGCAGGCTGTGGCACGTCACCGTCCCGCAGACCCGGTTCGTGCTGCTGGTGCTGCTGCTGTTGCAGGTCGTGGCGACCATGCAGGTGTTCACCGAGCCGTACGTGATGACCGGCGGCGGTCCGGAGGACTCCACCGTCACCGTGCTGCTCCTGCTGTACCGGTACGCCTTCTACTACAACGACTTCGGCACCGCGAGTGCCCTGAGCCTGTTGCTGCTGCTGGTGCTCGGCGCGTTCAGCGCCCTGTACCTGCGGGTGACGCGGAAGGCGGACGCGTGAGGACGCTGATCGCGCCGGGGCGCTCGCGCGTCGGCTACACCATCGCGCTCGTGGTCACCACCGTCGTGCTCACCGCGGTCTTCGTCGTGCCGCTGGTGTGGGTGGTGGTCTCGGCCATGAAACCGGCCGCGGAGCTGGCCCGCGTGCCGCCGACGGTGCTGCCGGAGACGTGGACGCCCGGCACGTACGCCGAGGCGTGGGACCTGATGGACCTCGGCCGGTACTTCCTCAACACGATCGTCGTCGCGGTCGGCACGTGGGCGGTGCAGCTCGCCGTGGACGTGCCCGCGGCGTACGCGCTGTCGCGGCTCAGGCCCGTGCTGGGCAAGGGGATCCTCGGCATGATGCTGGTGACCCTGATGATGCCCGCCGCGGTGCTGCTGGTGCCGACCTACCTGACCATCTCCGACCTCGGGTTGCTCAACAACCCGGTGTCGCTGTGGCTGCTCGGCGCGGCGAACGCGTTCACCGTGTTCCTGCTCAAGCGGTTCTTCGACCAGCTGCCGGTCGAGGTGCTGGAGGCGGCGCGGATCGACGGCGCCGGTCAGCTCACGATGCTGTGGCGGATCGTGCTGCCGCTGTCCCGGCCGATCCTCGCGGTCGTGTCCATCTTCGCGGTCGTGGCCGCCTGGAAGGACTTCATCTGGCCGCTGCTGGTGTTCTCCGACCCGGCGCGGCAGACGCTGAGCGTCGCGTTGCAGCGCTTCGCGCCCGACACACCGGTCAACCTGCTGCTGGCCGGCCTCGTGCTGTCCAGCGTGCCCGTGATCGGCCTGTTCCTGGTGTTCCAGCGGCACGTCCTGGCGGGGCTCACCGCCGGCAGCGTGAAGGGCTGACGCCATTACCGAGGGAGGATCCACATGAACTGGTGGCGCGGTGCGGCCATCTACCAGGTGTACCCGCGCAGCTTCGCCGACGGCAACGGCGACGGGATCGGCGACCTGGCGGGACTGCGCCAGAAGTTGCCCTACCTCGCCGAGTTGGGTGTGGACGCGATCTGGCTCAGCCCCTGGTACCCGTCGCCGCTGGCGGACGGCGGCTACGACGTCGCGGACTACCGCGACATCGAGCCGGTGTTCGGCACGCTCGTGGAGGCGGAGAAGCTGATCGGCGAGGCGCACGCGGTCGGCCTGCGGGTGATCATCGACATCGTGCCCAACCACTGCTCGGACCGGCACCCCTGGTTCCAGGAGGCGTTGCGGGGCGTGGGGCGGGACCGGTTCTGGTTCCACGAGGGCGACGAGCCGCCGAACGACTGGCGGTCCCGGTTCGGCGGGCCGGCGTGGAGCCAGGCCCCGGACGGCTCGTGGTACCTGCACCTCTACAGCCCCGAGCAGCCGGACCTGAACTGGACCAACCCCGAGGTGCGCGCGGAGTTCGAGTCGATCCTGCGGTTCTGGTTGGACCGGGGCGTGGACGGCTTCCGCATCGACGTGGCCGACGGCCTGGTCAAGGACTTCTCCAAGCCCGACGCCGAGCTGCCCTACTCCGACCAGGACGGCGTGCACGAGATCTACCGGTCCTGGCGGCGGGTGCTCGACGAGTACCCGGACGAGCGGGTGTTCGTCGGGGAGATGTGGCTGCCCGACCCGGAGCGGTTCGCCCGCTACCTGCGCCCGGACGAGCTGCACTCGGCGTTCAACTTCGACTTCCTGTGCTGCCCGTGGGAGCCCGGCGAGCTGCGGCGGGTCATCGACGCCACGCTGGCCGCGCACGCGCCGGTCGGCGCGCCGCCCACGTGGGTGCTGTCCAACCACGACGTGACGCGGCACGTGTCGCGGATGGGGCGGGAGGACACGTCGTTCGACTTCGGCCGGCGGCAGCACCTGACCCCGACGGACCTGGAGCTGGGCACGAAGCGGGCGCGTGCGGCGATCATGCTGACCACGTCGCTGCCCGGCTGCGTGTACGTCTACCAGGGGGAGGAGCTGGGGCTGGAGGAGGTGGACGACCTGCCCGACGAGCTGCGGGAGGACCCGGTGTGGGTGCGGTCCGGGCACACCGACCGCGGTCGGGACGGGTGCCGGGTGCCGATCCCGTGGGGCGACGACGGGCCGTCGTGGCTGCCGCGGCCGGCGCACTGGCGGTCGTTGTCGGTGGCCGCGCAGTCCGGCGACCCCGACTCGATGCTGGCGCACTACCGCGCCGTGCTGGCGTTGCGGCGGGCGGAGCCGTCGTTGGGCGACGGTCCGATGGAGTGGCTGGACCTGGGGCCCGACGTGGTGGCGTTCCGCCGCGGCGACGACTTCGCGTGCGTGCTCAACCTGTCCGCGGCGCCGGTCGCCCTGCCCCCGCACGACGCCGTGCTGCTGACCAGCGGGCCGCTCGTGGACGGCGCCGTGCCGACGGACACCGCCGCCTGGATCAGGCCGGCCCGGTAGCGGGCCGGTTCGCCCGGGCCGCCAGGTTGCACTCCAGCAGGCCGAGCACCCTCAGGGTCTCGGCCTGCTGGTCGTCGTCCAGGTTCCCGAGCGTGGCCTCTTCGAGCTGTTCCCACATGCGCTCCACCTCGCGGCGCAGCGCGTGACCCGCGGCGGTCGGTTCGACCAGCACCGCGCGGCCGTCGGTCGGGTCGGGGGCGCGGCGCACGAAGCCCGCGCGTTCCAGGCGCTGCACCGTGCGGGTCATGGTGGGGGAGTCGGAGCCGAGCACGCCGCACAGGTCGGCCTGCCGCTGCGCGCCGTGGTCCCACAGGTGCATCATCACCATCTCCTGGCCGGGGTGCAGACCTGCCTGCCTGAGCAGCTGACCGGCGAGGAGGCGGTGCAGGCGGGCGACGCGGAAGATCGCGTGGCTGACCGGTCCGCGGCCGACAACCCCCGAGGCCGCCGGTGACGTGCTGTTTTCGCGTGTCCCGGCCATGTGTCGATTCTAGTGCGCCGGCGGGGTGAGGGTGGTCACAACGACTATGGGGAATCATCCGAGTTCGGATTGCTGTTCGGACAGCTAAACAGGGCACTCTGGAGGAAGCCATGAGCAGCGCGTTCGAGCCGTTGGACCTCGCCGGCACCAAGTTGGCCAACCGGATCGTGATGGCGCCGATGACCCGCAGCCGGGCGTACGGGACCGTGCCGACGCCGGTGATGGCGGAGTACTACGCGCAGCGGGCGAGCGCCGGGTTGATCATCACCGAGGGCATCCAGCCGTCCGTGGTCGGTCAGGGGTACCCGGACACCCCCGGGCTGCACAGCGCCGAGCAGGTCGAGGGCTGGCGCGGCGTCACGGAGGCGGTGCACGCGGCGGGCGGGCGGATCTTCGCGCAGCTCATGCACGGCGGCCGGATCGGCCACCCGGACGTGCTGCCGGGCGACCTGCACCCCGTGGGCGTGTCCGCGGTGCGCGCGGCCGGGCAGCTGTTCACGGGCAAGGGGATGAAGGACTACGTCACGCCGCGCGTGCTCACGGACGACGAGGTCGTGGCCACCATCGCCGACTACGCCACCGCCGCCCGCAACGCGGTCGAGGCCGGGTTCGACGGGGTCGAGCTGCACGGAGCGAACGGCTACCTGCCGCACCAGTTCCTGGCCGACAACACCAATTTGCGCGACGACCGGTGGGGCGGCTCGATCGAGAACCGCATCCGGTTCGTGGTCGAGGCGCTCCGCGCGATGTCGGACGCGATCGGCGCGCACCGCGTCGGCCTGCGGATCTCCCCGGCCGGTCGGTACAACGACATCGCCGAGGAGACGCACGACGAGCTGTACCCGGCGCTGGTCGACGCCATCGACCCGATCGGGTTGGCGTACCTGCACATCGGCGAGCAGGGGGAGCGGGCGCTGACCGCGGAGCTGCGCAAGCGCTTCTCCGGCGTGCTGATCCTGAACCCGTTGACGCCGGAGGGTTCGACCGGTCCGGAGCACCTGGCGCTGGTGGACGACGGCACCGCGGACGCGGTGAGCTTCGGCGCGCTGTTCCTGGCCAACCCGGACCTGCCCGCCCGCCTGGCGAACGGCGGCCCGTTCAACACGCCCGACCCGTCGTCGTTCTACGGCGGTGACGAGAAGGGCTACATCGACTACCCGGCCCTGACCTGAGCGTTGAACTCGGGGTACCGGAGCGTTCGACACACGCGACCCGAACGTACGACTCTCGCGCGAGTCCTACGTTCGGGTCGCGTGTGTCCTACGTCCAGGACACCCGAGTTGAACGTTCGGAACACGGCGACCGGCGATGGCCCGTGACGTGAACGTTGAACTCGGGTGTTCCGAACGTAGGACACACGCGTTCCGAACGTAGGACTCGCGCGTTGTGGAGGGAGGCACGCGGGAACGGGCGGTGGGGTGGGGGGATTCGGGCACGGATCCGGGGCGGTGTGCGCGTTCGGTCAGGGGAAGCGGGCGGAATCCGGGCATCGCCGACCGGGCTGTGGCGCTGGCCACACGAATTCGCCGGTGTTAAACCTGTTGCGCGGCCCGAACGGGCAGCGGCGGTCCGAGCGGGCACGGGAGGCGGCATGCGGGCGGACGAGCGCAAGCGTCGCATCCTGGCCCGCGCCCGCGCGGACGGCCGGGTCGACGTGGCCGAGATCGCGGCCGAGCTGGAGGTCGCGCCCGAGACCGTGCGCCGCGACCTGCGCGTGCTGGACGAGCACGGCCTGGTCCGCCGCACGCACGGCGGCGCGTTCCCGGTGGAGAGCGCCGGGTACGAGACCGGGCTGAAGTTCCGCTCCGCGTCCAGGGTGCCGGAGAAGCGGCGGATCGCCCGAGCCGCCGCCGACCGGCTCGGCGACGCCGAGACCGTGTTCGTCGACGAGGGCTACACGCCCCAGCTCGTGGCCGAGGCGCTGCCCACCGGCCGGCCGTTGACGGTGATCACCGCCTCGCTGCCGACCGCCGCCGCGCTGTCGGAGGTCCCGTCCACGACCGTGCTGCTCCTCGGCGGCCGGGTGCGGGGCCGCACGCTCGCCACGGTGGACCACTGGGCCACCCGCATGCTCGCCGAGATGGTGATCGACCTGGCCTACATCGGGGCGAACGGCATCTCCCGCGAGCACGGCCTCACCACGCCCGACCCGGCGGTCGGCGCGGTGAAGGCGCAGGCCATGGCCTCCTCACGCCGCCGCGTCTTCGTCGGCGTGCACACGAAGTTCGGCGTGGCGAGCTTCCACCGGTTCGGCGGCGTCGCCGACCTGGAGGCGGTCGTCACGGACTCCGTGCTGCCCGCGGGCGAGGCCCACCGCTACGCCCTGCTCGGACCGAAGGTCATCCGGGCCTGACCGCACCACCCACCGGAGACCCCCGACGCACCGGGGGTCCGGTTCCGCTCGCCCGAAGGAAGGCAGACGATGAAGTCATTCCGGTATGGCGGCCTGTTGGCCGCGGTGCTCCTGGCGACGACCGCGTGCGCCGGCGCGGGCGGCGGGGGCGGCGGCGGTGAGAACTCGATCAACGTCCTGATGGTGAACAACCCGCAGATGCAGGACCTGCGGGAGCTGACCGCCGAGCACTTCACCAAGGACACCGGCATCACGGTCAACTTCACCGTGCTGCCCGAGAACGACGTCCGCGACAAGATCAGCCAGGACTTCTCCAGCCAGGCGGGCCAGTACGACGTGGCCACGATCAGCAACTACGAGACCCCGATCTACGCCGCGAACGGCTGGCTCACACCGCTGGACGACCACGTCGCCGCGGACCCGGGCTTCGACCAGGACGACATCCTCGACCCGATCCGGCAGTCCCTGACCGCCGCCGACGGCAAGGTGTACGCCCAGCCGTTCTACGGCGAGTCGTCGTTCCTCATGTACCGCAAGGACGTGCTGGACGCGAAGGGCCTCACCATGCCCGAGCGGCCGACGTGGCAGCAGGTCGCCGACATCGCCGCCCGGGTCGACGGCGCGCAGCCCGGCATGAAGGGCATCTGCCTGCGCGGCCAACCCGGCTGGGGCCAGCTCATCGCCCCGCTGACGACCGTGGTCAACACCTTCGGCGGTACGTGGTTCACCGCCGACTGGCAGGCCCGGCTCAACGCGCCGGAGTTCAAGGAGGCCACCAAGTTCTACGTGGACCTGGTCCGCGCGCACGGCGAGGCGGGCGCGCCGCAGGCCGGGTTCGCCGAGTGCCTCAACAACATGACCCAGGGCAAGGTCGCCCTGTGGTACGACGCCACGGTCGCCGCGGGCCTGCTGGAGGCCGACGACTCGCCGGTGAAGGGCAAGCTGGGCTTCGCCCAGGCCCCCGTCGTGAAGACCGAGAGCTCCGCGTGGCTCTACACCTGGGCGTTCGGCATCCAGAAGGCCAGCACGAAGGCCCACAACGCCTGGAAGTTCGTGTCCTGGGCGTCCGGCAAGGGGTACGAGGAGCTGGTCGGCAAGACCCTCGGCTGGTCCAGGCTCCCCGACGGCAAGCGGAAGTCCACCTACCAGCGGCCCGAGTACCTGGCGGCCGGCGGCACGTTCGCCAAGCAGGCGGAGGCCGCCATCGCGAGCGCCAGGCCCACCGACCCCGGCGTGCAGGAACGGCCCGCGAGCGGGATCCAGTTCGTCGGCATCCCCGAGTTCACCGACCTCGGCACGCAGGTGTCGCAGCAGATCAGCGCCGCCATCGCCGGCTCCACCACGGTGGACGCCGCGCTCGACGCGAGCCAGGCGCTGGCCGAGGTCGTCGCCGCGAAGCACCGGGGGAAGTGATGGCGAACCCGACCCCGATCGGCAGGCTCCGGTGACCGCCGTGCGGGAGGCGGCGCACGCCGCGCCGACGCCGCCCCCGGCCCGGCCGCCGGCGACCCTGGCGGCGGCCGCCCGCTGGGCACGGCGCGCCCCGCTCCTGCCCGCCCTCGTCTTCACGATCGTGGTGACCCAGCTGCCCTTCGTCGCCACCCTGGTGATCTCGCTGATGCGGTGGAACTCGCTCGACCCCGCCAACCGGGGGTTCGCGGGCGTCGACAACTACACCGCCGTGTTCACCGACCCCGACCTGCGTGCGGCGATCGGCACGACGGTGGTGCTCACCGCCACCGTGGTGCTGGTCAGCCTGGCCCTCGGACTGGTGCTCGCGCTGCTGCTGGACCGCCGCTTCCCCGGGCGCGGCCTCGTGCGCACGATGCTCATCGCGCCGTTCCTGGTCGTGCCGGTCGCGGCCGCGCTGCTGTGGAAGCACGCGCTCTACAACCCGGAGTACGGCCTGCTCAACGGCGTGCTGACGTGGCTGTTCGGCGCGGACGCGCCGCAGCCGGAGTGGATCGGCGGCATGCCGCTGGTCGCGGTCGAGGTGGCGCTGGTGTGGCAGTGGACGCCGTTCATGATGCTGATCCTGCTGGCCGGTCTCCAGAGCCGCCCGCAGGACGCGGTCGAGGCCGCGCGCATCGACGGGGCGACGCCGTGGCAGGTGTTCCGCCACCTCACCCTGCCGCACCTGCGGCCGTACCTGGAGCTGGGCGCGCTGCTCGGCTCGATCTACATCGTGCAGAACTTCGACGCCGTCTTCACCATCACCTCCGGCGGCCTGGGCACGGCCAACCTGCCGTACACCATCTACCAGACCTTCTACCAGGCGCACGACTACGGCCAGGCGTCCGCCGCGGGCGTGGTCGTGGTGGTCGGCTCCATCGTCATCGCCACGTTCGCGTTGCGCGTGGTGTCGTCGCTGCTGCGCGAGGAGGTGCGGGCATGAGCCGGCTCCTGGGCCTGGCCGCGTGGGCGGCGGGCCTGCTGTTCTTCGCGCCGGTGGCGTGGATGGCGCTCACCTCGCTGCACCGCGAGACCGACGCGGCGACCAACCCGCCGTCGCTCGCCGCGCCGATCACGTTCGACGGCTACGCCGAGTTCTTCGACTCCGACCCGTGGCCGTCGCTGATCAACTCGTTGAGCGCGTCGGTCGGCTCGACGGCGCTCGTGCTGCTGCTGGCGATCCCGGCGGCCTACGCGCTGTCGATCAAGAAGGTCGAGAAGTGGTCGGACGTGCTGTTCTTCTTCCTGTCCACCAAGATGCTGCCCGTCGTGGCCGGGCTGCTGCCGGTCTACCTGGTCGCCCAGCACACCGGCATGCTCGACAACATCTCGTTCCTGGTCGTGCTCTACACGTCGATGAACCTGCCGATCGCGGTGTGGCTGATGCGCTCGTTCCTCGCCGAGGTGCCGGGCGAGATCCTGGAGGCCGCCGCGCTCGACGGCGCGGGCCTGGTCACCACGCTGCGCCGGGTCGTCGCGCCGGTCGCCATGCCGGGCATCGCCGCGACGTCGTTGATCTGCTTCATCTTCAGCTGGAACGAGCTGCTGTTCGCCCGCGTGCTGACCGGCGTGGTCGCGGGCACCGCGCCGGTCTACCTCACGGGGTTCGTCACCAGCCAGGGGTTGTTCCTGGCCAAGCTGTGCGCCGCCGCCGTGGTCGTGTCGCTGCCGGTGCTCGTCGCCGGGTTCGCCGCCCAGGACAAGCTGGTCCAGGGCCTGTCGCTGGGAGCCGTGAAGTGAGAGCAGCCGTCATCACCGGGGTCGGCGCGGTCGAGGTCGCCGAGGTGCCGGACCCGACGCCCAGCCCGCGCCAGGTCGTCGTGGACGTCGCGGCGTGCGGGCTGTGCGGCACGGACCTGCACATCCTGCAGGGCGAGTTCGCGCCCGCGCTGCCGGTCGTGCCCGGCCACGAGTTCGCGGGCGTGGTCGTGGAGGTCGGTTCGGCGGTGACGGAGGTGGCCGTCGGCGACCGGGTCGCGGTGGACCCCTCGCTGTACTGCCACGAGTGCCGGATGTGCCGGTCCGGGCGGGGCAACCTGTGCGAGCGGTGGGCCGCGATCGGCGTCACGACCGGCGGCGGCGCGGCCGAGTACGCGGTCGCGCCGGTGGCGAACTGCGTGCGGCTGCCCGACCACGTGCGCACCGAGGACGCGGCGCTGATCGAGCCCCTGTCGTGCGCGGTGCGCGGTTACGACGTGCTGCGCTCGCGGCTGGCCGACCGGGTGCTGATCTACGGCTCCGGCACGATGGGGCTGATGATGCTGCAGCTCGGCAAGCTGACCGGCGCGTCGTCCATCGAGGTGGTCGACCTGAACCCGGAGCGGCTGGCCACGGCCGAGCGGCTGGGCGTCACGGCCACCGCGGCGTCGCCCGACGAGCTGGACCGGCCCGAAGGGTGGGACGTCGTCATCGACGCCACCGGCAACGAGAAGGCGATCCAGGACGGGCTGGGACGCGTCGCCAAGGGCGGGACGTTCCTGCAGTTCGGCGTCGCCGACTACGCGGCGCGCGTGACCATCGACCCGTACCGCATCTACAACCAGGAGATCACCATCACCGGGTCGATGGCGGTGCTGCACTCGTTCGAACGGGCGGCCGACCTGTTCGCGGCGGGCGTGCTGGACCCGGAGGTGTTCATCAGCGACCGGCTGCCGCTGACCGACTACGCGGCCGCGTTGGCGCGGTTCCGGCAGGGGCAGGGGCGCAAGATCCAGGTGCTGCCGTAGGACACGGACACGGAAACGGACACGGCGCGGGCCCCCGCCCCCCCCCCGGCCCCGGGGGCACTGTCTCGTCCGGCCGTGCAACGTGCGCGCCACCCCAGGGCGTTCAAGCCAGTGATCGACCGATTACCGGGAGGAACGTCCATGAGGATCGTCAAGACGGTCGCGGTGGCGGCGCTGGCCGCGTCGGGTCTGCTCGCGGCCGGCGCCGCGGCGCTCGCCCAGCCGGCGGCCGAGGTCGGCGCGAGCGGGCCGCCGGCGTACGAGGCCACCGCGTGGCACGACGTCAACGTCCGGATCTGCCCCTCCACGGCGTGCCTGCCGGCGGCGGGCAGCCCGGTCCGCGCGGGCACGACCGTGGGCGCGTACTGCTGGGCGCACGGCGAGTCGATCACCGACTACGGCTACACCAACGACGTCTGGCTGAACATCGGCAGGCAGGACGGCGGCACGCAGTGGTCGAGCGCCGTCTACTTCGTCGGTGACGAGTACGCCGACCTGCCCGCGGACGCGGAGTGCGCCGACGTGCCCACGCCGCCGACGACCACCCGGCCCGCGCCCACGGCCACTCCCGCGCCGGCCCCGACGGCCACGCCCGCGCCGACCGTGACCGCAGCGCCCACGGTGTCGCCCGTGCCGACCGCGTCGCCGGCGCCCACCGCGACCGCCGTGCCCACGGCCGCGCCCGCGCCGGCCGTGCTCGCGCCCGCGCGGGGCTGATGCGCGGAAGCCCCCTCGGACTCGCGTCCGAGG
>NZ_JBHYXZ010000007.1:42258-45412 GCF_042752395.1 Actinosynnema sp. NPDC059335
GGGCGCCCCCGCCCGCGCCGGGGCGCGCCCCGGGGGGGGGGTGCGCGGCGCACCCCCCGCGCGCCCCGCGTCCGAGGGGGCTTCCCGCTGCCCGGGTCAGTGCCGGGGCAGGTGCTCCACGATGTCCTCCACGAGGAACACCAGCCGGTCGACCTGCGCGTTGCCCGTGCTCGGGCGCAGCTTCACGACCTGCGGGTCGTGGTCGCTGGCCTGGTCGGCGAACTCGGCGTTGACGTGCACCACGTCGTACCGGTACCGGGTGATGTTCGCGCTGATCAGGATGTGGTCGAGGGTCTGGGAGTTGCCCTCGAACACGTAGCTGTAGCGCTCGGCCGCGGGCAGGGTGTCCATCAGGGCCACCACGTCGCCGTTGCCGGTCAGGGCCCGGACCACCGGCGAGAACTGGTAGTCGTTGATGTCGCCCGCGAGGACCACGTTGGCCCCCTTGTCGACGGCCTTCACCTGGTCCACGAACCCGCGCAGCAGCGCGGCCTGCTGGGCGCGCTGCACCTCGGAGCTGCGCACCGGCTCCTGGTAGCGGCCGTGCATGGCCTGGTCGCCGCCCTTGGAGTTGAAGTGGTTCGCGACCACGAACACCGTGCGCCCGCGGAACTTGAACTCGCCGGCCAGCGGCTTGCGGCTGCTGTTCCACGCCGGGTCGGCGGGCGCGATGCGGCCCGGCGACACCGACAGGGCGGCCCGGCCGTGCTGCTTGACGACGGACACCGCGGTGGTGGCGTCGCCGCCCGGCCGGTCCACGAAGGACACCCGGGCGGGGTTGAACAGGAACGCCACCCGGATGTTGCCGCCGGGCTCGCCGCCGTCGGCCTTGTTCACGGGGTCGATCTGGCGCCACTGGTAGCGGGGGCCGCCCGCGGCCGCGATGGCGTCGGTGAACCGGGTGAACGTCGCGTCCGCGGCCACCGTGCCGTCGTCGGTCGCGCCGTTGTTGTCCTGGATCTCCTCCAGCACCACGACGTCCGGGCTCCTGAGGTTCGCCACCACGGCCGCGGCGAGGCGGTCGAACTTGGCCTGGTCGTTGGAGGCGGCCAGGTTCTCCACGTTGTAGGTGGCCACCGACAGCTCGTAAGCGCGCTGCGGGTCCGTGACCTCGGGGGTGATGCCGCCGGGGACGTGCTCGCCGACCGACTTCGTGGCCAGGGTGTAGCCGCCGAAGTTGGTGTACTCGACGTTGCCCGCGGTCGCGCCGCGCCACACGTCGCCGACGTTGCTCACCGGCGGCGTGGCGGAGCCGGCCTTGACCTTGATCCGGCCGCTGTTGGGCTGGTCGTAGCCGAGGTAGATCGTGCCGCCGCGGGCGGTCGGGTTCTGGGTCGGGTTGGTGGTGATCCACGTCTCGCCGAAGCTGTTCGTGGGGCCGACCACGCGGGCGTCGGCCACCTGGACGTACATGCCCTCGCGGGACTCGTAGTAGTCCTGGCCGTAGGTCGCCGGGTCGAGCGGGAGGGCCTCGATGCTGCCGCCGTTCGCGGTGGGCAGGTAGCCCGCCGGCGGGTTCAGCACCTCCGGCGCGGGCAGGGCGTTGCCCTTGGACCTGACCGTGACGGTCGCGCCGGTGATCTCGGTGAGCGTCTGGTTGGAGTTGCTCGCCGCGTCCCCGCCCGGCCGGTACTCGGCGACGGTGCCGGAGACCAGCACCTCGTCGCCCGGCTCGACGGTCGGGACCAGGCCCGCGGTGTAGACGAACACGCCCTCGCTGGTGCGCGGGTCGTCGTCCGGGGCGGTGTCCTGGATCCAGAAGCCGCGGTCGCCGGTGTCGCGGGTCGCGGTGACGACGCCCGGCACGCCGGCGACCTTCTGGCCGAGCAGCGGCGAGACGCGGGTCGTGCCCTGGATGTCGCGGATGCGCTTGTCGCCGGGCTGGGGCTCCGGGTCCGGGTCGGGTCCGCCGGGGCCCTGGCCCTTCGAGTTGACCGGGGTCGGCGCGCCGACGGTGAAGTCGACCGAGTTGTTGTCGGTGTCGGTCAGCGCCGCGCGGGCCGCCGAGGTGGTGTTGCTCAGGTTGGCCGTCGGCGTGGTCTCCCGCACGACCGTGGCCGAGCCGTAGCCGACGAGGTCGCGCACGCGCGGGTCGGCGGCGCAGTCCGCGGCGGTCTTGCAGGTCAGCGGCGTGGTCGCGGTGACCAGGGCGATCGTGCCGCCCGTGCCGCTCATCGCGATCGTGCCGGCGACGTCCGGCGCGGGCAGCTCGACCGTGCCGCCCGCCCCCTTGGCCTCCGCGACGAGGAACCGCCCGCCGGCCGCGATCGACCCGGTCAGCGGCGTGACCTGCCACTGGCTCCCGGCGCCCGGGTTCGCCGGCAGGTACTGCACGCTCCAGCCGTTCACGGCGACCGGCGCGGCGCTCGCGTTGCCCAGCTCGACGAAGTCCTGGGTCAGGGTGGCGCCGGAGTTGCCGCCACCGCCGTAGACCTCGGCGATGAGGGCGTCCTGGCTCGGGGCCGCGTGGATCGGCGTCGCGAGGGCGAACGACACGGCCGAGGCGGCGGTGACCGCCAGTCCGACGCGGAGCGGGGTAGGTCTCAACGGATCCTCCGTAGTGGGCGGGTGCGCGCATCCTCCCCGGATCGAGTGAACGGCGGAAGACACCGTCACTAACGGTTGACCTTTACCCGTCCTCGAACGTGTGTTCGAACGTAGGGTAGGGTCATGGCCGTGCCTCCCGGTGGCCCTCCCAGCGCCGGTCCGGGCACGCCACGCACCACAGGGGCGCCGACCCGGACCTGACGAGGCCCGGCTCGGCGCCCGTGCGCGCGGCGGACGTGCCCGCGACCCGGACCACCCGTCTCGACGCGCGGAGCCGTCGTTCACACCGCGGCGGACCCGCCGTGCCGCACCGACGGGGCACCTTCGGATTCCCGCACGCGGCAACTCCGCGCCACGCCGACCGTTCCACCTGCGCGATCCGCCGCGCGACGGACCCACCGCCCGCACCGCTCCCGACGACCTGCCACCCGGACGTGGACCACGAGCCGCTTCGACCGCGTCGAGGGCCATGGCCACCGGAAATGCCGCCGAACGCCAGAGCCCCCGGGGGGGGGGGGGGGGGGGCGAGGGGACAGGCTCGGAGGGGGGGGGGGGTGTTGAAAAAACAGGGAGTAATAGAAAAAACGCAAAATCTGTGTAGGAGAGT
>NZ_JBHYXZ010000007.1:45422-81531 GCF_042752395.1 Actinosynnema sp. NPDC059335
TCCCCCCCCCAAACCCCCCCCCACCCCCCCCCCCGCGGTCCCCGTCACCGCCACCCGGGGCTCTGAGCAGCGGTGGCGGTGGGATTTGAACCCACGGAGGCTTGCACCTCACACGCTTTCGAGGCGTGCTCCTTCGGCCGCTCGGACACGCCACCGCCGAGAACAATACAAGACCGCCGACTGGTCACCCAACGGGGGGCCGCGAACTGCGTCGGTGCTGGTCAGGGGCGTGGGTGGGTCAGAGGTCGGCGAAGAAGGACTCCAGCAGGGCGGCGCAGCGGCGTTCGAGGACGCCGCCGACCACCTCGGGGCGGTGGTTGAGGCGGCGGTCGCGGACGACGTCCCACAGGGAGCCCACCGCGCCGGTGCGGGGTTCCCAGCAGCCGAAGACGACGCGGTCGACGCGCGCCAGGACCAGCGCGCCCGCGCACATCGTGCACGGCTCCACGGTCACGGCCAGGGTGCAGCCGGTCAGGCGCCAGCCGTCGCCGTGGGCGGCGGCGGCCGCGCGGAGGGCCAGCACCTCGGCGTGCGCGGTCGGGTCGCCGAGGGCTTCGCGGGCGTTGCAGGCCCTGGCCAGCTCGGCCCCGTCCGGGCCGTAGACGACCGCGCCGATCGGGATGTCCCCGGTCCGGGGCGCCTCGGCGGCGACCGCCAGCGCGGCCTCGACCATCGCCTCGTCGGACGCGTGGCTGATCACGCCGGCCCGCCCGTCACGCCTGGATGCTGTCCAGGAGCTTGGTGAACTCGTCGCCGAAGCCGCACCGCTGCGCGATCATCTGCAGCTGCTCGTCCGGGTACAGGTCCACCTCGTCCACGATCACCTGCATCTCGTGCTGCGGCATGCCGAGGTCGGCCAGCACGGCGAGGTCGCCCTCCGGCCACAGCTCCTCGTCCTCCTCGTCCGGCGGGTCGACCCGCAGCAGGTCGAGGACGTCGGCGGCGATGTCGTAGTCCAGCGCCGCCGCGGCGTCGGACAGCAGCAGGGACACCCCGCCGGGCACCGGGCGCAGGATGATGAAGAACTCGTCGTCCACCGCCAGCAACCCGAAGACGGCACCCGTCGAGCGCAGTTGGCGCAGCTCCGTGATCGCCGCGTCGAGCTCGGACAACGCCGAGCTGTCCATCTTGCTGCACCGCCACCGGCCGTCCTCACGAACCACCGCGACAGCGAAGCCGTTGACCGGCTCCTGGTGTGCCATGTGCACACCGTAGGGCCACACCGACGCACCCGGTAGCACGGGGGCCGCGGCCGCAGGCACGCGGGGCCGGGCGATGCCACTATCGAGGGATGAGCACAACTCTGCCGAACGCACAGACGACCGCCCCCGAGCCCCGGTTCACGGGCCTGGTGGAGGCCGCCCGAGCCCTCCAGCCCAGGACAGTGGCGTTGCGACGGCAGGTGCACCGGCACCCCGAGCAGGGCCTGGAGCTGCCCGCGACCCAGGCCGCGATCCGGCACGCGCTGTCCGGCCTGCCGGTCGAGGTGACCACCGGGACGTCCAGCAGCTCGGTCACCGCGGTGCTGCGCGGCGGCAAGCCGGGTCCGACGGTCCTGCTGCGCGGCGACATGGACGCGCTGCCGCTGCGGGAGGAGACCGGCCTCGCCTACGCCTCCGAGGTCGACGGCACCATGCACGCCTGCGGCCACGACACGCACGTCGCGATGCTCGCCTCCGCCGCGCGCCTGCTCTCGTCACGCCGCGAGGCGCTGGCCGGCCAGGTCGTGTTCATGTTCCAGCCCGGCGAGGAGGGCCTGCACGGGGCCAGGCACATGCTCGACGAGGGCGTCCTCGACGCGGCGGGCACGCCGGTGGAGAAGGCGTTCGCCCTGCACATCACCTCCACTCTCCAGTCGGGGGTCGTCGTCTCCCGGCCCGGCCCGACGATGGCCTCGGCCGACACCTTCCACATCACCGTCCGGGGCCGCGGCGGGCACGGCGGCATGCCGCACGACGCGATCGACCCGGTGCCGCCCGCCGCCGCGATGGTCGGCGCGCTGCAGACGATGGTCGCCCGGCGGGTCAGCGTGCACCACCCGGCCGTGGTCACCATCGGCCACATCACCGCGGGCACGACGACCAACATCATCCCGGAGACGGCGCTGGTCGAGGGCACCATCCGGACGCTCTCGGAGGACACCAGGGCCCTGGTGCACCGCGAACTCCGGCAGGTCGTCACCCACGTCGCCGCCGCCCACGGCTGCACGGCCGAGGTCGACGTCGTGCCGGGCTACCCCGTCACGGTGAACGACGAGGTGGTCGGCCCGCACGTGCTCGACATCGCCGCGGCGGCGCTCGGCCCGCGCTGGGCGTCGTACATGGAAGACCCGCTGATGGGCGCGGAGGACTTCTCCTACGTGCTGCAACGGGTGCCGGGCGCGATCTCCTTCCTGGGGGCCTGCCCGCGCGGGGTCGAGCTGGCCGAGGCGGAGCCGAACCACTCGAACCGGGTGCTGTTCGACGAGGCGGCCATGGAGCACGGGGTCGTCCTCTACGCCGCGTTCGCGTTGGACGCCCTGCGGTAGGCCGAAGCCGGGAACGGGACGGGGTCGGGGCCGTGGTGGTGTTCACGGCCTCGACTCTCCTCGCGGGGACGGGGTCGGGCGAGGGTCGTTCCGCGATCTGTGGACAACTCCCGGGCCTGTGGACAGGTAGGGGGTCGGGGCCCGCGCCGGCAGGATGAGCGCCGTGCGAAGCGTCTGCGTGGTCGGGCTCGGGTTGATCGGTGGTTCGGTGTTGCGCGCGGCGGCCGCCGCGGGCCGCGTGACCTGGGGCGCGACCGCTTCGCCGGCCGACGCCGAGGCCGCGCGCCAGGATGGCCACGACGTCGTCGACCTCCCCGGGGCGCTCGATCGCGCGCGTGAGCGGGACGCGCTCGTCGTGGTCGCCGTCCCGCTGCCGGCTGTGGAGGAAGTGCTGCGGGCGCTCCCCGACGGCGTCCGGCTCACCGACGTGGTGAGCGTGAAGGGCCCGGTCGCCGACCTGGTCCGCCGGGTCGCGCCGCACGCCCGGTACGTCGGCGGGCACCCCATGGCGGGCACGTCCGCCTCCGGCTGGGCCGCGGGCCGCGCCGACCTCTTCGCCGACGCCGCCTGGGTCGTCACCGCCGAGGACGACGCCGACCCCGACGTCCTCACCGACGTCATGGAGCTGGCCCTGGCCGCGAAAGCGCACGTCGTGCCCACGAGCGCGGCGGAGCACGACGCCGCGGTCGCCCGCATCTCCCACCTGCCGCACCTGCTGGCCGCCGTGCTGGCGAGCGTCGGCGCGGACGGCGGACCGCTGGCCCTCGCCCTGGCCGCGGGCTCGTTCGGCGACGGCACGCGCGTCGCGGGCAGCCGCCCCGAACTCGTCCGCGCGATGTGCGAGGGCAACCGCGGCGCGCTGCTGGACGCCGTGGACGACGCGCTGGGCCGGCTGGGCGCGGCCCGCGGTTCGCTCGCGTCGACCGGCGGCCTGGCCAAGACCATCGAAGCCGGTCACGCCGCGCGCCGGGCGCTGGTCGACCGGCCCACGCTCACCGACCTGACCATCGACCTCACCGCCCCCGACGCCCGGCGGTCCCTGCGCGAGCTGGGTGCGCGCGGAGGTCGGATCGTTGCGCTGAACGGCTCAACCGCGCTCGCACTCACCCCATAGGGTGCAGCGGTGGAGCGTCGCAGACTCATCGCCGTGATCGGGGGCCTCGCCCTCCTGGGCGGCGCGGTGGTGCTGCTGCGCAACGAGTCCGCTCCCCCGCTGCCGGAGACCTACGAGCGGTTCCTGGCCGAGGGCGTCGAGTACGTCCCCGACACCCAACGCGTGACCGCGCCCACCGACCTCCGGCTGACCGCGCTGGACCGCACGAGCCTGCGCGCGGGCTGGACGGCCGCGGACGGCCTCGGCCACGGCGGCTTCGAGGTGCGCTGGAACGGCCACAGCCGCCTGGTCCGCGGCACCGGGACCGAGCTGACCGACCTGGACGCGAACGCCGACGTGCGGGTCGAGGTGCGCGCCCTCGACGCGCTGGGCGGCCGGACCGGGCCCGCCACCGCCGAGGCCGTGCCGCGGCTGGCCTACGACGAGACCTGGATGGACGGCCTGGTGGTGCCGGTCGACGTGTTCGACGGGCCCGAGGCGCTCACCCCGCGCCGGTGGCGGGTCTTCGACGGCGGCGACCCCCGCTGCCTGGGTCTGCGCCCGTTCAACGGCCGGCGGGTGGAGGTCGGCTGCGACGCCGTGGACCTGCAGTCCAACGTGCCGCTGCGGTTGCGCCCGCCCGGACCGGACGGCGCGATCGGCCGGGTCCTGCTCACCACCGACGGCCCGATCGGGACGCGGTCGGAACAGGGCCAGGGCCAGGGCGAGATGCTGATCGCCCTGTTGCCCGAGCCCGCGCACGACCTCGGCCTGCTGGGCCGGTCGTTCCCGCCGGACGCCGTCGTCCTGCGGGTCACGCCGTTCGGCGCGCAGTTCGTCCGGGGTGACGACGAGAGCGTCGAGACGTTCGGCACCTACCCGCCGCCGACCCGGGGCGTCCGCCACCGCTGGGAGCTGCGCGTCATGCCCGACGCGGTCGTGGCGCTCCGCGACGGGATCGCGGTGGCGAAGGCGCCGGCGACGCTGCCCTGGCGTGCGGCCCGGGTGCGGCTGGCGTTCCGGCAGGCGTCCGGCACCCTGCTGGACTCGTTCGGCATCGGCGGCGCGGCCGGCCACCCCGAGCCGGGGTCCGTGGTCCCGCTCGGCCCCGGCACGGAGGAGGGCGGCGCGACCTCGCTGGGCAACGTGGCGGACTCCCGGCTCGCGGGCGCGACCTCGGTGCGCGTGGTCGCGTCCGTGGTCGCCGAACGCGCCGCGCCGATCACCGTCGAACTGGGCTCGCGGTCCGCGCCCGCGCTGCCCCTGCAACCCGACCGCGCGCTGGACCCGAACCGCCCGTCCGCCTTCTACGCCGACTTCCCGCTGCCCGCCCCGGAGCGCAACCCCGAGGTCAGGCTGCGCTCCGACGTCCGCGTCACCGCCTTCCAGGCGCACGCCGTGGTCGCCGACGGCCCGGACGCCCGCCCGCCCGTGCCCCGGCTCGCCGACCGCGCGTCGCCCGGTCCGGCCGTGCCGACGCCCGCGGTGTCCGTGGTGCACGAGACGTCCGAGGGCGCGGAGTTCCCGCGCGAGGGCAGGGTGCGGTTGACCGTGGAACTCGCCGACACCGACGCCGGCGAGGTCGCCGCCGTGCGGGGGGTCGAGGTGGACCTCGACGGCGAGCGGATCGCCACCCTGCCCACGAACGGCTCGGCGGGCGGCCGGCACGAGTTCCTGGTCGGCCTCGCCGACCTGTCGAGCGGGCGGCACGAGTTCGACGTGCGGGTGCGGCCGGTCGACGGAGGGCTCGGCGTGCGGTCGGCCCGGCAGGCGTTCCAGATCCGCCCGCTGTAGGGGCCGGCCGGCCGTTCTTGGTCTCGGCTCGGCAACGACGCGGTGATCCGCGTCACGACGACACCTAACTTGACCCCATGCGACGTCGTCGGATCGCCCTCATCGCCGCCGGGGTGGTGCTGTTCGCCGGGGTGATCGCCGCGCTGCGGTCCACCGGGATCGGCGAACCCGTCACCGCGACGAGCACGTCCGCGCCGCCCCCGACGTCGCTCGCCCCGTACGCGGCCGAGGGCGTGCTGGTCCCGACGGCGGGACCGCTGCCCGAGTCGCCGCGCGGGCTGACCGTGACGTCCGGGCCGCGCCGGCTGCAGCTGCGGTGGTCCGGCGACGCGCCGGGGTACGAGGTGCGCTGGGGCGACGGCCGCTCCCGCCTGATCACCGAGCCCGTCACCCAGATCGACGGGCTCGAGGACGAGCGGATGTACGAGGTCCAGGTGTCCGCGGTGGACGGGTTCGGGCAGCGTTCCGCGCCTGCGAAGGCCACCGGCACCCCGCACGCGTCGCCGGACCGCGACTACGCGCTGGAGGACCGGTTCGACCAGCCCGACGCGCCCGACCCGAGGCGGTGGCGGTTGGCGTCGCGGGGCAACTGCGCCCGCGCCACGCCCGGTCGGGACGACGACGGACGGCGCCTGGTGCTCGGCAACAACTGCGCGGCGGCCCCGGCGACGTTGCGGTCGCGCACGCCGTTCGTGCTGCGCGACGCCGACGAGCTGGGCCGGTTCGTGGTGGACACCGACGCGCCCGGCGGTGACGGCGAGCTGATGCTCGACCTCGTGCCGGGGCCGGTGTCGCTGGTCAGCGGCGACGCGCTGCCGCCGGACTCGGTGCGGCTGCGGGTGGCGACGGGCGCCGGGGCGACGTCCGTGCAGGTGGTCGTGCCCGCCGGGACGCCGACCTCGGTGGTGCGCCCGCTGCCCGCGTTGGAGACCGGGATCAGCCACCGGTGGGAGCTGGTGCTGCGGCGCGACGGGGTGCGGGTGCTGTTCGACGGCGACGTGGTGGCGACCAGCCCGGCGGTGCCGGCGTGGCGCGAGGCGACCGCGCTGGTGTCGGTCGCCGGGCCGACCGGGCAGCGCGCGGCGGTCGACCTGATCGCGTTCGACGCGGCGGCGGCGACCGCGCCCCCGTGGGTGCCGGGGCCGCAGGTCGAGGTGCTGGTGGCGGTCGAAGCGCCCGCGGCCGCGGCGTCGACCCCGTTGCCGGGCGTCACGGGCGGGCAGTTGCGGATGGCGCTGCTGCACACCGACGCGTCACCGGAGGCGCCGCGGTTCAGCGTGTCGGTGGCCGGGGTCGTGGTGCCGCTGCGGGCCGCGATGGACGGTGCGCCGTGGCGGGCCGGCGTGGCCTACCCGGTGGTGGCGGACCTGCCGGCGGAGGCGCTGCGGGTCGGGCCGTCGGGGAAGCTCGCGGTCACCCTGCTGACCGGGCTGCGGGTGCAGGCCACGCACGTGGACCTGGAGTTGAGCGGGTCGTCCACCGGCACGCCGGGCCCGGCCCCCGCGCCGCCGCACGCCGACGAGCCCGAACTGGCCCGGGTGAACGGCACGGTGCTCGACGCGAGCGGCCGGACCGTGCCCGAGGGCGCGGCGGTGCAGCGCGGGCGGATGGTGTTCGACCTGGCGCTGGAGGGCCGGCCCGGCGTGGCGTTGGCGGGGTTGGCCGGGTTCAGCGTGCGGGTGGACGACGACCGGGTGGCCGTGGTGCCGACCGCGGCGGGCGGGCCGGGGATCGCCGGGAAGTACCGGTTCGCGCTGAACACCGGCGGCCTGTCGCCCGGGCCGCACATGATCGAGGTGCGGCTGTTCGGCACGTCCGCCGAGACCCGCCCCACCTCGGCCTACATCCCGTTCTTCGTCGGCCGGTGAGAGGATGGGCGCATGTCGCGCCCCCTCCTCCTCGACGCCGCCCGCACCCCGTTCGGCCGCTACCGCGGCGGGTTGTCGGGCGTGCGGGTGGACGACCTCGCCGCGCTGCCGATCGTGGAGCTGCTGCGGCGGCACCCGTCGCTCGACCCGGCGTCGATCGACGACGTGCTGCTCGGCAACACCAACGGCGCGGGCGAGGAGAACCGGAACATCGGGCGGATGGCCGCGCTGCTGGCCGGGCTGCCGACGTCCGTGCCCGGCGTGGCGGTGAACCGGCTGTGCGCGTCCGGCGGCGAGGCGATCGTGCAGGCCGCGCGGGCGCTGGCGCTCGGCGACGCGTCGCTGGTGATCGCCGGTGGCGTGGAGGGCATGACGCGGGCACCGTTCGTCGTGCCGCGGCCGGACCGGCCGTTCGCCGACCGGTTGGAGCCGGTGTCGACGGCGCTCGGGTGGCGGCTGGTGAACCCGCGGATGAAGGCGGAGTGGACCGTGCCGCTGGGGCGTGCGGCGGAGGACGTCGCGGTGGCGCTGGGGATCACCCGCGAGCAGATGGACCAGTTCGCGCTGCGGTCGCACCGGCGGGCGTCGGCGGCGTGGGACGCGGGCGTGCACGACGGGTTCGCGTTCCCCGTGCAGCTGCCGGAGGGCGCGCCCGTGCGGCGGGACGAGTCGGTGCGGCCGGAGACGTCGGCGGACAAGCTGGCGAAGCTGAAGTCGGCGTTCTCGGAGGGCGGGCCGGTGACCGCGGGCAACTCGTCGCCGCTGAACGACGGCGCGGCGGCGGTGCTCATGGGGTCGGAGGAGGTCGCGGCGTCGCTGGGCATCACGCCGCTGGGCGAGTTCCTGGGGTCGGCCGTGACGGCGGAGGACCCGCAGCGGTTCACGCTGGCCCCGGTGTCGGCGATCCGGAAGCTGCTGGGGCGGTTGCGGATCGAGTCGGCCCAGGTGGACCTGTGGGAGATCAACGAGGCGTTCGCGGCGATGGCGCTGTCGGTGCTGCACCACCTGCCCGAGGTGGACCGGGAGAAGGTGAACGTGCACGGCGGGGCGATCGCGTACGGCCACCCGCTGGGCGCCTCCCTGCCGCGCGTGATCGTGGACCTGTGCCGGCACCTGCGGGCGCGGGGCGGTGGCCTGGGCGTGGCGGCGGCGTGCGTCGGCGTGGGTCAGGGCATGGCGGTCGCCGTCCGGGTGTGAGGTCCGCCCGACCGGCCGTCCCGCGGGGCCTCAGATCCGGTAGGCGATGCGGGGGTAGTCGATCACCAGGCCGGTCCGGTCCACGGTGATGTCCTGCTCGAACTCGCCGTGCGTGAACGAGACGACCGAGCGGTCCTCGCCGACCGACACCGTGCGGTAGCGCTGGCGGACCAGCTGGACCGACAGGTCCGGCAGGGTCACGTAGACGACCGGGATCTCGTGGTCGCCCTCCTCCAGCTGGAGGTTGAGCCGACGGATCGGGATGGCGTTGAACAGGACCGCGAACTGCACGTCCACGTCCACCGCGCCGTCGAAGTCGGCCCGCTCCGCGCCCTGGCCGTGGTCGACCAGCCAGATGCCCTCCGGCGACCGGCTGACCGAGATCTGCCGCTCCTCCGACACCGTGGCGGTCCGCAGCAGCAGCCGCTTCACCGCGCCGGTCTCGCCGACCGACACCTCGAACGACCCGCTGAACTGCTCGGCCGGACCGGCGGTCACCAGGCGGCCCGAGGCGCGCAGCTTGCGCTCCGACAGCAGGAAGCGCACCTGCTCCAGCCTGGGCACGTCGTAGCCCTGCCAGGTCACCATCTGCGCGGTGGCGGCACGCGTCTCACCGCTCGGGGTGACCCGCTCAGCCGTGTTGAACGAGTTCACTCTCCACCCGGAAGGATGTTCTTGGCCTGCTCGGCCACCGCCTGGACCTGCTCCTCGTGCCCGATCCTGCCCGCGACGAACCCGGCGGCCCGGTCGATGCCCGCATCGACCGCCTCGTGGTGCTGCTCCAGCAGCTCGGACGCCTTGTTCTTGATCTCGTCGAAGTTCATCGCGCTCCTCACACACGGTCCTGGGGCAGGCTACCCGAATCGATCCCCCGACCCCAGACCCCCGAACGCGGGAACGGCCCCCCGGGAGTTCCCGGGGGGCCGTTCCGGTCGTTCAGGCTCAGGCAGCGCGCTTGCGGCGCACGAACAGCAGCGCACCCGCGCCGGCGCCCAGCAGGCCGATGCCGATCAGCAGCGGCACGAAGATCGACGCACCGGTGTTGGCCAGGTCGTCGTCGTTGCCGCCACCGGACGCGACCGCGGTGGTGGTCGTCGTCGGGGCCGTGGTCGTGGTGGTCGGCGAGGTGGTGGTGGTCGCCTCGGTCGTGGTGGTCACGACGGTGCCCTGGACCCACTCGGCCTTGGCCGGGACCTCGACGTTCACCGGCTCGGAGGTCGCGATGACCAGCGACTGGGTCTCCTGCTTCGGGTTCTCGGAGACGAACAGGCGGCCGGAGCGCAGGCTCGCGCCCGCCTTGACGACCAGCTCCAGCTCACCGGGCTCCACGCCCTCGTCGACCTTGACCCAGACCTCGGCCGCCTTGACCGTGGCAGCGGCCGACATCTGGCCCGCCTTCACGGTCTGGAACGGGTTGCCGTCCTTGTCCACCAGCGTCACGCCCTCGGGCAGGGCGGTGACCAGCTGGACCTCCTCGGCCGTGGTCGTGATCTTGAACGGGCCGAACGTGCTGCCGATCTCGCCCTTGAGCAGGTTCGGCTCGATGGCGAGGTCCGGCTTGACGTCCTTGATGTCCTGGGCCTTGGTCGTCAGGTACTCGTAGACCTTGTAGACCAGCTCGTCGACCGTGCCGCCGTTGACGTCCTCGGTCTCGGCGGTGGAGTTCTCCTTGCGGAGGTCGACGCCGTCGCTGAAGTGCCACACGGCCGCCTGCGCGCCGGCGATGAGGATGCTCTTCTTGTTGTCCGGGTCCAGGCCGTACAGCTTGTACGCGTCGGCCGCGTCGAGCGCCGGGTAGCTGTTCTGCAGCACCCAGTTGACCTTGCCCGCGTTCTCCTTGAACTTGGTGTGCGGGTTCGGGTGCTGGTCCCACGGCACCTCTTCGAGCTTGCGGCCGTCGTAGAGCGGCGTGGGCAGCTCGACGCAGTAGGCGCGGGCGATCTGGCCCTCGCCGCCTTCCACGATCTTGAGGCCGATGAGTTCCGCGTTGACCGGCTCGCCGGTCTTGTGGTTCGGCAGCTCGACCGGCTTGCCGTCGCGCTCGAGGTAGATGCCCATGCCGCGCTCGTCGGCATCCTTGTGCGGCTCCACCTTCACGTCGCCCGCGGCGGCCGCGGGAAGCGCCGACATCAGAACGAGGCCGGCGCCGAGGATCACAGCGCCGAGGCGCTTCACAGTCGACCGGGATGCCATTTGTCTCCTTGAGGCTCGCGAGGGTAGCCCGTTGGTGTGGTTCAAGGCGGCGGTCCGTGTCGATCGGGGAGCTACTCGGCAGCAGTGCTCCGGCACCGAATCGACAGGAATCAGCCGAACACTAGCGGATCGACCCTCACCCGATCGAGAAAGGTGCCCACTGGCGCAGAACGAGGTCCGACGTGCGGAAACATCATCCCGCAATCCACTGTGGATGATCGAAGGCCCTCGACGCGGCGTCGGGAACGCGGTGCGCGCGCCCGGTTCGACGGGGGTCGAACCGGGCGCGGATCGCCTTCACGTCGGCGTTTCCGCAGCTCACTTCCTCCACTGTGGAATGCACGTAATAGCCGGCGACCCGGTTTCGAGGCCACACCGTTGCCAAACGGTGATCTAGGCGACCAAAGCGGACGGTGTGACCGGGCGGATGTCCCCGACCCGCAACGACGTGCCGGGCAGGCACAGGTCGCGCGCCGTCGGCGGTTGGCCGGTCAACATCCACTTCACCAGGGCCGCGAGCTGGAACGAGATCAGCGGCGGCACGGCGTCGCCCAGGTGCCGGTAGGCGTTGCCGATCACCGACACGTCGAAGCGGAACCGGCGCGGGAAGCCCTGCAGCAGCGCCATCTCCCGCACCGTGCACAGCCGGTGCTGCTCGGGGTGCGCGTAACGGCCGTTGCCGACGTGGCCGCACTCCCGCTTGATGGTGCGCGCCGGCTCGTCCCACCACATCCGGCCGTACACGTCCGGGTGCGAGCCCCACTTGCCCTCTTGGATGATCTTGCGCTGCGCCGGGTTGAGCAGCAGCTCGGCCGGCGAGCCGACCAGGTCGCCCCACGACCCGCCGTCCGCCGGGATGGCGCGCATCCGGTCCAGCGACCGGTCCCGCCGGAACGACGGCGACACGTGCATCGCGTCCTCGGGGTGCGCCTCGCCCGCCTCCACCGGCGGCAGCTTGCCGATCGCCCGCCGCACGGTCACCGCGCCCGGCCGGACCTCCCAGCCGTGCCACAGGTCCTCCAGCGTCCGCAGCGGCACGCCCGCGTCCACCGCGACGACCATCGCCCGCTCCCGCAGCTGCGGCAAGCCGAAGCGGGACAGCATGTGCGTGCTCGCGTCCACTTCGTACCCCAGCTCGAGCAGCTGCTCGGCCAGGCCGTCCAGGTGGTGCCGCTGCTTGCCCTTGACCAGCTCGCGCGCGTTCTCCAGCAGCAGCACCCGCGGCCGGAACTCGGCCACGTACGCGGCGACGCGGCCCACCAGCGAGTTGCGCGGGTCGTCGCGCAGGTGGTTGGCGGGCGCGATCCGGGTGAAGCCCGAGCACGGCGGGCACGCCACCAGCACGTCCAGCTCGCCGCGCCGCAGGTTCCACAGCTGCCGCAGCACGGCGGGGTCGAGCCGGCCCAGGTCCACCTGCAACGGGTCGACGCCGATGTTGTCCCGGTAGATCCCGTTGCAACGCAACGAACCCAGCCGCGACGACGGCTTGCCGATCTGCGCGTCGGCCGCGCCGACGATGGTGAAGTCGCGGTGCGCCTGGAAGCCGAGGCTCATGCCGCCGGCGCCGGAGAACAGGTCGACGACCTTGAAGGTGGGTCCGCGCACCGGGTGATCGTACGGTGGCCGCGCCACCCACAGGCGAGTGATCCCACCGGTACCGGTCCGGGAGATCGCGTACGTTGCGCGCCATGGAGCTCCCACCTGCGTGGCGACGGCCGGATCCGTTGCGTGGACTGGAGGACGCGCCCTGGTCGGTGCTCGCCCACGGGGCGGGCGTGGACGAGCTGATGCGCGGTGTCGTGCACGGTGACCGCACCGAGCGCGAGACCGCCTGCCGAGCTCTGGCCGACCGCCTGCTGGACGACGGCACGGTGTCCGAGGCGAGCGTGTGGGCGGTGCCCTTCCTGGTCGAGATGGGCGCGAGCTACCGGGTGCCCCCGGACACCCGCGATCGGGTGATCTTCCTGCTCGCCGGGATGGCGTTGGCCCAGGCGGGCTTCACCGACGACGGCAAGCGGACCCGCCGGCGGTGGAACGCGCTCGGGCGCGAGCTGCCCCGCCGCTCGCCGGACTGGATCACGCAGGCGCGCCACGAGGTGGCCAAGGGCGCGCCCAAGGTCTTCGACGCGCTCGGCGGCGCGGAGGTGGCGTGCTCCATGGCGCTGGCCATCGCGGTGCCCGAGGTGGCGCCGCGGCACGTGGTGCGGGTGGCGGAGGACCTCTCCACCGCGGACCGCGCGCCGCGGCTGCTCGCCCTGGCCGCCCGGGTGGCGCTGCACCTGGTCGGCGGCACGCCGGTCACCCCGGCGCTGCTGCGCGCCACCGCCCAGTGCCACCCGGAGCTGCTGCGCGCCTACCGGGGGCGGGCCTACCCGCCGAACCAGGCCCCGGACGTGACGCTGCAGCTCATGGGCTACCGCTACGCCCACCTCGCCGCCTACGGGGACGACCAGGCAGGCGTGACGATCACGCCGTGACGGCGGTCGGCTCCGCCACGACGACCGCGGCGGCGGCCTCGCCGTCGGCGACCGGCACGGCCGGCTCCAGCGGGCCCAGGGCGGTGCCCCACTCCTGGTCGGCCAGGGCGAACGCGGCCACGGTCAGCGCCACCACCGGGCGGCCGAGCGGCAGCTGGTCGGCGTAGAAGTCCAGCTCCAGCCGGGCGCCGAGCGGCGACGGGCGCAGCCGCAGCACGCCGTGCGGCGCCTCCTCCGGGTGGGCGAACCGGCACGACCACTCGGTGAACACGATCGGGCGTTCCACGACCTCGGTGGGGTGCACCGCGCGCACGTTCGCGCCGACCGAGCCGTGGCGGTAGTCGTCCGCGGCGGAGACCAGCAGCTCCTCGAACTCGATGGACGACACCCCGAGGTCGTGCCCGGCGACCAGCGCGACCTGCGCCAGTGCCAGCGGGAGCTGCGGCAGGGCGTCCTCGAAGCACACCATCGCGCCGCCGTAGCGGGTGTTGATCTCGGTGGGCAGGAAGCCGTCGGCGGTGGCGATGCCGTCGAGGGTGAACGTGCCGCGGTAGTCGACCGACTCGCGCAGCCGCTCGCCGACCCGGCGGGCCAGGTTGCGCATCTCCTCGCGGATCCAGGCGGGCGGGTCGTAGTACGACGCGCAGCCCGCGTAGAGGAACCGGGCCTGGCCCGCGCGGCGCGGCACGACCATCTCGATGGGCCGCAGCACGGCGGTGCCGTCCGGGAACACGATCCCGTGCACGCTCACCGGGATGCCCTCCAGGAACGGCATCACCCGGACGAAGTCGCACTTGGCCGCGAGCACGTCGAAGGCGTCCTGCGCCTCCTGCCGGTCGCGGACGCGGCGGACGAAGTTCGCGCCGCCGTTGATCGCCGGGCCGTCGCCGGACCAGACGACGCCCGCGCCGCGGTCGAGCCGCCGGGTGGCCGCCCACAGGCCCTCGAAGTCCAGGCCGAGCACGACGGCGGGGGCGCGGGGCGCGGACAGCTCGTCCCACAGGCCGTCGATCGTGGTCTTGTTCTCCAGCTCCACCCACTCCGGGCGGCGGGCGTTGAGCACCGGCCGGCCCGCGAACTCGGCGGTGTGCACGTACGGCGTGCTGATCACCAGGGCCTCGCCGCGCGGGTCGAACTCCTCCAGCACCTCGCGGACCTTGCGGCTGGGCGAGGTGAGCAGCTTGGTGAGCCGGTTCTGCTCGACCGCGACGAACCCGCCCGCGATGCCGAGCGGCACCCAGCGGGCGACTTCCGAGTCGTGCAGCGGCGCGTGGTCGTCCGTCGACAGCACGAGCGTATGGCGGGCGCCGAGCTGGTGCAGCTCGCCGGCGCGGCTACTCAGCCGGCTGCCGCCCGCGAGCACGACCAGCCGGTCGCCGAACAGGGTGCCGAGGCGCGCTTGGAGCGCGGAAAGGACGTGATCCATCGCCGAGAACTCGCTTTATGAGAAGCAGACGAGACAGCCGGCGAGCGCCGGGTGCCACGCACTGTAGAGGCAGGCGACGGGATCGGCCTAGCACGGTCCGGCAACGACCGCATGAAACTTGCCGATGGGCTCGGGGACGTCCCCGCGAGATCATCGAGCGGCGTCGCGAAGCACCTGGTCAACCCGGTTCAGGAAAGCACGCGGCCCGTGCGCCTTGGGGAACGGCAGCAGCAGGCCCAGCAGCGTCTCGTCCACCGATGGTGGGGCGGCGGCCACGATCGCCGCGGCGGTCTCCAGGAAGGTCTGCCGCTTGGCCTCGTGGGCGGCGTACTCGGCGAGCACGCCCTCGATGCTCGGGTGCATGGCTGGGTGGGGGTAACTCACTCGTGTTGTATCGGTCCCGCCGGTCCACACCTTTAGGGTGAATTTGCACCGAGTTCGAGAACGTGAACGACGCGGCGGACGTGCTGGGATGTCGGCATGCGGGTTCTGGTGACCGGATCAACCGGCTACGTCGGACGGGTGGTCTTGGCCGAGTTGGCCGCGGCGGGCCACACGCCCCTCCCCTTTTCGGGTGATGTCCGGTCGTCCGACGCGGTGGCGGGCCCCGGGGAGGCGGACGCGGTCGTGCACCTGGCGGGGCTCGCGCGCGTGCGCGACTCGTTCGACGACCCCGTGCGGTACTACGACGTGAACGTGGGCGGCACGGTCAACCTGCTCCGGTCGCCGCCGCGGCGGTTCGTGCTGGCGTCGACGGCGGGCGTGTACGGGGCGGCCGGGGTCGCGACGATCGCCGAGGACTGCCCGCGCGCGCCGGCCAACCCCTACGCGGCCTCCAAGGCCGCCGCCGAGGACGTGCTGGCGTGGGCGGCGGCGGCCGGGCGGGTGAGCGGGGTGGCGCTGCGGTTGTTCAACGTCGCCGGCGGCGGGGACGTGGACGACACGCGCGTAATCACGCGGGCGTGCGGTGCGGCGTCCGGGCGGCTGCCCGCGATGGACGTGTTCGGCGACGGGTCGGCGGTGCGGGACTTCGTGCACGTGCGGGACGTGGCGCGGGCGTTCGTGGCGGCGGTGGAGCGCGAGGAGGACGGGTACGCGGCGGTCAACGTGGGCGCGACACCCGCGAGCGTGGCCGACGTGCTGGGAGCGGTGGCGCGGGTGGCCGGTCGGGAGGCGCCGGTCGTGCGGCGGCCGGCGCACCCCGGCGAGGTGCGCGAGCTGCGCGCCGACACGGCCCGGCTGCGGGCGTGGGGCTGGCGGGCGACCGACTCGGACCTCGACGCGCTGGTGCGCGACCAGTGGGCGGCCGAGACCCGGCGTCACCCCTGAGCGGCACGCCGTTGGGGCAGGGGCACCCGGTCCAGGTCGGCGGCCACGACGATCTCGCCGGGGAACACCTCGGCGGCTTCGTCGTGGAACCGCCGCGGGTCGGGGTAGCGCTGCGAGAAGTGGGTCAGGACGAGCGTGCGGACGCCGCACTCGGCGGCGACTTGGGCCGCCTGGCGGGCCGTCAGGTGGCCGTGCTCGACCGCCAGCGCTTCGTCCTCGTGCAGGTAGGTCGACTCGATCACCAGCAGGTCCGCGCCGTCCGCCAGCTCGAACACCCCGTCGCACAGCCGCGTGTCCATGACGAAGGCGAACCGCTGCCCCCGCCGCGGCACGCTCACCTCGTCCAGCACGGGCGGTCGGAGTTCGCGGATCTCGCGGCCCCGGATGCCGCGCGCGGCCAGCCGCTCGGGGAGCATCGTGCGGCCGTCCGGCTCGACCAGGCGGTAGCCGAAGGCGGGCAGCGAGTGGTCGAGCCGGCGCGCCTCCACCCGGCCGAACGGGCCCTCCGCGATCACGCCCGGTCCGGTGACGGGGTGCGCGCGGACGTCCGCGACGTCGTGGAACGAGCTGGCGTGCCGCAGCCGCTCGAAGTGGTCCGCGCCCTCGGCCGGGAAGTGCGCGTGCACGGTGTGCGGCACGCGGTCCAGCGACAGGCGTTGCACGACCCCGGGCACGCCGAGGCAGTGGTCGCCGTGGAAGTGGGTGATGAACAGCCTGGTGACGTCGGTGGCCGCCACGCCCGCGCGGACCATCTGCCGCTGCGTGCCGTCGCCGGGGTCGAACAGGAAGCCCTCGGCGTCCCAGCGCAGCAGGTAGCCGTTGTGGTTGCGGGTGCGGGTGGGCACCTGGCTCGCGGTGCCGAGCACGACCAGCTCTCGTGGGGACACGTGGCAGAGTCTGCGGCATGGAGAGCTTGCAGGCGGTGTCGTCCTGGCCGGTCGGGACGGCGGCGGTGGCCGTGGTCGACGCGCGGGGCGAGGTGCTGGGCGCGCACGGACCGGTCGACCGGGTGTTCCCGCTCGCGTCGGTGACCAAGCTGCTGACGGCGTACGCGGTGCTGGTGGCGGTCGAGGAGGGCGCGGTCGAGTGGGACCAGCCGGCCGGGCCGGAGGGGTCCACGGTGCGGCACCTGATCGCGCACGCGTCGGGGCTGGCGTTCGACTCCGACGACGTCCAGGCCGCGCCGGGGACGAAGCGGATCTACTCCAACACCGGGTTCCAGGTCCTCGCGGACTTCGTGGCGGCGGCGACGGAGATCCCGTTCGCCCGGTACCTGGCGGAGGCGGTGTTCGAGCCGCTGGGCATGGCGTCGTCGGCGTTGGAGGGCTCGGCCGGGGCGGGCGGCGTCTCGACGGTGTCCGACCTGCTGCGGTTCGCGGCGGAGGTGCAGGCGCCGAAGCTGGTGTCCGCCGAGCTGGTGGCGGAGGCGACCGCGGTGGCGTTCCCGGGCCTGCGCGGCGTGCTGCCGGGTTACGGGCTGCAGAAGGAGAACGACTGGGGGCTCGGGTTCGAGCTGCGGGCGCGCAAGTCGCCGCACTGGACGGGCGACACCAGCTCGCCGCGGACGTTCGGGCACTTCGGGCAGAGCGGCACGTTCCTGTGGGTGGACCCGGACCTGGGCGCGGCGTGCGTGGCGCTGACGGACCGGAAGTTCGGCGAGTGGGCCGTGGCGGCGTGGCCGCCGTTCACCGACGGCGTGGTCGCCGAGGTGCGTCGCACGCGGTAAGCCACCGCAAGCCATCGACAGTTTCACGTAATTTCTCGACAAACCCTTGTGATGCGGCCCACACCGCGCCTAGGGTCACGTCGCCCTGCCGACGCGAGAGAAACGAGTGGCCGATGGTGCGCAGCGCAGCCGGAACCCGGCGGTGGTCGGTGGTCGTCGCGGTGGTGGCCGCGGGCCTGGGCGTCCCGGCCCCGGCCGACGCCGCGCCACCCGCGGCGCCCGCACCGGTCGTCACGCGGGCCGCGCTCGACCCGGCGCTCGTCGCGGGCCGGGGCGCGGACGTCGCGTTCGTCGAGCAGGAGGCGGAGAACGCCACCACCACGGGCACGGTCATCGGGCCGGACCGCACGGCCTACACGCTGCCGTCCGAGGCGTCCGGCCGCACGGCGGTCCGGCTCGCGCCCGGCCAGTACGTCGAGTTCACCCTGCCCAAGGCCGCGAACGCGATCACCGTCCGCTACAGCATCCCGGACGCGCCGACGGGCGGCGGCATCACCGCGCCGCTCGACGTGACGGTGAACGGCGGGCGCCGCACGACCATGACGCTCACCTCGCAGTACGCGTGGCTCTACAACCAGTACCCGTTCACCAACGACCCGAACGCCGACCTGCTGCACCCGGACTGGTGGATCACCGAGTGCGCGTGCGTGCCGTCGCAGACCACGCCCGCCCCGGTGATCGCGAAGCCGTTCCGCCCCAGCCACTTCTACGACGAGCAGCGCCTCAAGCTCGACCGGACGCACCGCGCCGGCGACCGCGTCCGCCTCACCGCGCCCGTCAACACGAACGCCGCGTGGACCGTGATCGACCTGATGGACTCGGAACTGGTCCCCCCGCCGCACGTCAACCCGTTCGCGGTCAACGTGCTGCTGTTCGGCGCGGACCCGACCGGCCGGCGGGACGCGGCCGACGCCTTCGACCGCGCCATCGCGTTCGCCCGCCGGCACCGGCTGCCGGTGTACGTGCCGCCGGGCACGTTCCAGGTCAACCGGCACATCGTCGTGGACGACGTCACCATCGAGGGCGCGGGCAACTGGCACACCAAAATCAAGGGCCGCGAGGTCGCGCTGCCCGCCCCCGCGCCGGACGGCTCCGTCCACACCGGCGTCGGGTTCTACGGCAGGCCGGCCGCCGAGGGCGGCAGCCGCAACGTCCACCTGCGCGGGTTCGCCATCGAGGGCGACGTGCGCGAGCGGGTCGACACCGACCAGGTCAACGGCATCGGCGGCGCGCTGAGCGACTCGTCCGTGCGCGGCCTGCACATCCGGCACACGAAGGTCGGGCTGTGGCTGGACGGTCCGATGTCGAACCTGTCCGTGACCGACAACATCGTGGTCGACCAGATCGCCGACGCGCTGAACTTCCACACCGGGGTCACGGACTCCGTGGTGCGCAACAACTTCGTCCGCAACACCGGTGACGACGGCCTGGCCCTGTGGTCGGAGCACCGGCAGAACGCGCGCAACCGGGTCGAGCGCAACACCGTGCAGTCGCCCGTGCTGGCCAACGGGATCGCGCTGTACGGCGGCACGGACAACGCCGTGGTGGGCAACCTGGTGGCGGACCCGGTGCGCGAGGGCAGCGGCATCCAGCTCGGGTCGCGGTTCGGCGCGCAGCCGTTCACCGGGCAGGCGCTGATCACCGACAACACCACCGCGCGGGCCGGGACGTACGAGCTGAACTGGAACATCGGGCTCGGCGCGATCTGGTTCTACGCGCTGGAGCGCGACATCGACGCCGACGTCCGGGTGGTGGGCAACCACTTCCTGGACAACACCTACAACGCGATCATGCTGGTCAGCGAGTGGTCCGTGAAGGACGTCCACTCGATCCGCAACGTGTCCTTCAAGGACGTCCGGGTGGACGGGACGGGCACGTCCGTGCTGAGCGCGCGGGCGGCGGGGTCGGCGACGTTCGAGAACGTGGACGCCCGCAACGTCGGCGCGGTGCCGGTGAACAACTGCGGCTCGTTCCACTTCCCGGCCACCGGCTCGGAGTTCTCGCTGACCGACCGCGGCGGCAACGACGGCTGGCTCGCGCCGTGGCTGCTGCCGAACACGATCACGTGCGACGACCGCCCGCCGGTGGTGCCGCCGCCCGCGCCGTCGCGCTGGTGACCGTCCCGCCGCCGGGGAACCCCAGCACCGTCGCCGTCCGTTCCCCCGGCGCCGGCCGGCGGATGCCGGCCCGCTTCACCTCGGCCAGCATCGCCTCGACGTCGAGGGCCCGGCCGGTCGACGCGGTCAGGCTCGCGCAGGCCGCGGCCAGCCGGTCCTCGAACCCGGCTTCGTTCCCGTCGTCCATCGCGGGGGTGTCCTCTCATCGCTTGTCGAACAGGGTCTTGAGCGCGGTGCGGGCGTGGCGCAGGTTGGAGCGCACCGTCGTGGGCGAGGCGTCCAGCTGGTCGGCGATCTCGGCCTGGTCGAAGCCGTCGAGGAACCAGGCCATGACCAGCCGTTGGCGCTCGGGCAGGGAGCCGAGCGCCCGCAGCAGCCACTCGTGCTCCTCGCCGAGTGCGGCGACGTCGGGGTCGTCGTGCGTGGACACCGTCCAGCCGCCGGAGACGGCGCGCAGCAGCCCGTCCCTGGTGCGCGCCGCCTCCACCACCGCCGTTCGGTAGGCCACCGTCCGGACCCACGCCCGGGGCCACCGCAGGCGGGACCACTCCTCGTAAGCCCTGGTCATCGCCTCCTGTGCCGCGTCCTTGGCCTGCTCCAGCCCGAAACCCGCGCGCCTCACGAACGCCACGAGCGGGGTCAGTTCCCGACGGAAGAACTCGTCGAAGCCTTCGCTGCTGACCACAACCCCTACCTCTCTCCCGACGGAGTGGAAGAGCAGCGAAGGCGTCCCGACGTGCAACGGCCACCCGATCGAGTGACCCGCTACGACTTCTTGCGCTCGGCGACCAGCACCGCGATCGCGAGCAGCGCGACCAGCGCCGCCCCGATCACGGTGACCGCGGTCGACCCGGTGCCGAGGTAGAGGCCGCCCACGCCGACGCTCACCACGTTCACCAGGACCGAGATCGACGCGGCGGCGCCGGACGGCCGCCCGACCGTCCGGTCACCGCCGAGGACCCGAGGTGGAACCCGTTCATCCATGACCCGTAGAGCGACGGGCCGCCGTCCGCGTGCAAACGCGCGGTCCGAGAGGATCGGGCAAGGGCGCGAGCGGATCGGTCTACCCCGGCGGGCGCCCCGCCGATGGGATGGGGGAAGTCCGATCCGACCTCATCGAGGAGCACCGAAGATGCCGCTCGACCACTACGTCACCCTCGGCCGCTCGGGTCTGCGGGTGAGCCCGTTCGCGCTCGGCGCGATGACCTTCGGCGACGACCCGGGAGCCGCCGGGACCGGTGTGGAGGAGTCCGAGCGGATCCTCGACGCCTACCTGGACCGGGGCGGCAACTTCGTCGACACGGCGAACTTCTACACCAACGGGCACTCGGAGAAGATCCTCGGCGACTGGTTCGCCGCCCGGCCCGGACGGCGCGACCGGGTGGTGCTGGCCTCGAAGTTCTTCGTCAACCTCTTCCCCGGCGACCCCAACGGCGGCGGCGCGGGCCGCGGCTCGGTCGTGCGCCAGCTGCACGACACCCTGCGCCGCCTGCGGACCGACCACGTGGACGTGTACTGGCTGCACAACTGGGACCGCAACACGCCGGTCGAGGAGACCATGCGCGTCCTGGACGACCTGGTGCGCGCCGGCAAGGTCCGGTACATCGGGTTCTCCAACACGCCCGCGTGGGTCACCGCCCAGGCCCACACGCTGGCTGTGCTGCGCGGCTGGACGCCGCTGATCGCCCTGCAGGTCGAGTACTCGCTGCTGGCCCGCGCGGTGGAGGCCGAACTGGCGCCGCTCGCGCTCGACCAGGGGCTCGCGCTCGTGCCGTGGAGCCCGCTGAAGAACGGCTTTCTGTCCGGCAAGTACCGGCGGGGCGAGGCGGTCGACTCCGCGCGGGCGGCGTTCGTCGGCGGCCCGACCGAGGAGCAGCACGCGGTCATCGACGTGGTGCGGGCCGTGGCGGAGGAGATCGGCGCCTCGCCCGCCGCGGTCGCGCTGGCGTGGCTGCGGACGCGGCCGGGCACCGTCGTGCCGATCATCGGGGCGCGGCGGCAGGCGCACCTGGAGGACAACCTCGCGGGCCTGGACATCGCGCTCGACGCGGAGCACGTGCGCGCGCTGGACGAGGTCTCCCGGCCCGAGCCGCCCTACCCGGCGTCGATGCACGGGGAGCTGCGCGCGATGCTCCAGTTCGCCGGCTCCACCGTGGACGGTGAGCCGTCCACCGTCTACCCGCCGCTGCTGCTGAGCGACGTCCGCTACTGAGCGAAGTCGTACCCGAGGAAGTCGGTCACCGGCACGTAGCCGAGCCGCTCGTAGAGGGCGGTGCTGGTGGGGTTGGCGGGGTCGGCGAACAGCACCACGTCCGTCGCGCCGCCGTCCAGCGCGGCCCGCGCCACCGCGGCCGTGACCGCACCGGCGTACCCGCGTCCGCGCAGGTGGGCCGGGGTGTAGACCGGGTCCACGCGGACCATGCCGGCGACCATCGACGTCCAGCCGGCCAGGGAGGCGGGCGTGCCGCCCGGCGTCTCCCAGAACGTGAAGTGCTTGTCGGCGAACCGCGAGGCGGCCCAGGACCCGGCGGGCGCCTCCCCCACCGCGGCCATGAACGCACCGCACCAGCGGACGACGTCCTCGTGGTCCCGCGCGGCCGGTCCGCCGGACGGCATCGGATCGGGCGGGGTGAGCGTCCCGAGCCGGTAGAGGCGGACCCTGACGCCGGGCGTGGCCGTGCCGCCGGTGCGTTCCCGCCACGCCTCGGCGAACGCAGCGGACGTCCCCTGGTCGGCCGTGACGCCGGCGATGTCCTCCCCGGCCAGCCGGGCGGCGAGCCCGTCGGCGTCCTCGGCGTCCTCGGCGTCGAGGAGGCTGAGGGTCAGGCGACGGTTCGACCGGGGATAGCAAAGCCCGCGCACCTCGTCGTCACGTTCGAGCCACCCGAAGACCGTGCCGTCCGTGCCCCGGTCGCGCAGCCTCCCGACCGTGGTCAACGGCATGGTGTGGAGGGCGGGGCGGGAGCGGAGGAAGTCCCCGGCGCGGGCGAGGAAGCCGTCGACGTCGTCGGTGAGGTGCCAATCGTTCGAACGCATGCTTCTCCGTGGACCGAGTCGGCAGAGGCCCTGAGGAACCTAGTCCACAGGCCCTCGCGTCCCCTGAGCAGTTCACGAGACAGCCGCGCGACGAGTGCAACCGTTGAGGGCGGGGCGTCATCGGCCGAGCAGCGTGTCGTGGATGTGGTCGTCCAGCTCGGCGACGAAGGACTCCGCGCGCCACGGGCCGAGGTGCCTACGTGCGCGGCCGATGCGTTGGGCCGGTACCCGGCCGCCTGTGTTGGCCGTGATGTCCACGGCTTCATGAAGGAGGGAGACGCACGCTTCGGCGTCGCCGAGGCCGAGGCGGGCTAGGGCAAGGTCTGTGGCACCGATGCCCCGCTGAACCGAGTCACGCGGACCGGTGAGGCTGGACAACGAGCGGGTGAGTAGGTCGTCGGCTCGGTGCGCTTGGCCGTCGTAAAGGGCGCACAGACCCTCGAAGCCGCTGACTCGGTCGGCGTTGAAGGCCGCGAAGGGGTCGCCTGCCGAGAGCTGCTCGACGGTCTTGCGGGCGCGGTCGAGGGCGGTGGCCGCGTCGGTGGAGTTGCCGGCGCGGGCCTGGACCTCGGCGTGGACAGCGTGGGCACGGGCGCGGATGGCGTGGCTGGAGCCGCGGTGGGCGTCGACGGTGGCCGCACGGGCGAGCTGGAGTGCGGTGTTCAGGTCGTCGGTGGCGTGCAAGGTCACCATCGTGTGGCTCGTGCGCACAGCCGCCAGGCGGCTGCGGTCGGGTAGGCGGGCTGCGGTGGCTTCGGCATCGCGGTAGAGCGCCATTGCGACGTCGTCGTCGCGGGTCTCGAAGGCCAGGCGGGCGGCCAGTGCGTAGGCGTCGGTGGCCATGACGAGCAGCTCGGTGGTGACCTGCGGCTCGATCAGCAGCTTGCGGCAGGTCTGCAGGACTGGGGCCAGGAGGAGTTGGAGCCGAACGAACGGGGTCGAGCCGACCTGCTCGTTGAGATCGGCGACGGTCATGGCCAAGTCGTCGACCAGGTCCTTGTTCGGTGGTGTCGGGACTGGTGAGTTGCTGGCCTGAGCGTGGGTGATGGAGTCGATGAGCCGGTCGATCCGCTGGGGTGACGTGCCGAAGTCGCGCAGGGCGTCCAGCAGCTTGGCGAAGTCGGAGCCGGGCCCGAGTGCCGATGTTCCGGTCGGATTCATCGAGTAGATCCGGGCGAGGAGGTACTGGTAGCGGTCGCCGGGCTTGGTGCGGTCTGTCGGGCTCTCCCAGCGGGCGACGGTGCGTTGGATGCTGGACACCGGGAGGGTGGCCGGTGACGCCATGCCGAGGTCGCGGGCGGTGTCGCGCAGGGCCCGGGCCAGGTCTGCCCAGGACCACCCGCGTGACTCGCGCAGCCTACGTAGGCCAGCGGCTCCGAGTTCACCTTCGACGGCGGTCATGGATGCATTAGAGCACCCATTCCATGTCAGACCGGTACCACCAACCGCGGCTTCCCCTGATTGGCTGCATAGTTCAGTGTGTACCAGGTACCAGAGGTTTGCTCCGTGCCAAGCGGAAAGCCGATGACGAACTCGCTGCGGTCGACCATGTACTCGTTGCGGGCGTGGTAGGCAGAGGTACCGAGGGCTGGCGCGGCCAGTTCGATGACCTCAGTCAGGCGGTTGTGCGCACGCCATCGTTCGATTGCCGAGGAGGCTGGTTGAGGCTGGTCAACGACCGTGCACGGAACGACCACGGTCAAGGGTGCAGAGGTGTGCTCGGCCAGCCAGTCCAGCGTGGCGGTGTCGATGCCGGCAGCACCTCCGATGTAGAAGTGCGCAGCGGCGAATGGCAACAGGTAGTCGCGGAAGAGGGCTTCGAGACGGTCGCTGTCTTCATCGGAGATCGAGCGCGTTCCGGTGACGGTGATGTTGCGAACCACGCCGTGCCGCCTTTCCGCAATGTCATCGAATGTCATCTGCCGCGTCCACGCACTCAAACGATCTCATGGCCGAGCAAGCCGTCCGCGTGACGAAGGGGTGCCATGGAGACCGCGACCGAGGAGAAGCAGGCCACTCGACTGAGCACGGCTCGCAGTCGGGAGTTGGGTGAAGAGCTGCGACGCGTCCGCCACCGCGCGCGGTTGTCGTCGTCGTTCGTCGCCGAGGCGCTGGGGTGGTCGCTGGGCAAGCTCAGCAAGCTGGAGACCGGCAGTCGGGGCACGAGTCCGTGGGAGATCGGCACGCTGCTGGGACGTTGCGGTGCCGACAAGCCGACGCGCGACCGCATCCTGGCCATCGCGAGCGAGGCGGACACCGGCAGCTTCCTGCGGTTGCACGGTGGTTCTCCCGATTCGCTGCTGGCGCTGACCCTGCACGAGCAGACTGCGCAAGCCGTGACGGCGTACGAGCCGTTGACGATTCCCAGCCTCGCCCAGACCGAGGACTACGCACGCGCGCTCGGCAGTGACGAGGCTGTGGTGGAGGCGCGCGTGTCGCGCCAAGAGGCGTTGCGTCGACCGGGCGGACCGCAGGTAGCGCTGTTCATCCACGAGGCGGCGATCCGGCTGGTTGTCGGTGACGACCAGGTGATGCGCGACCAGATGCTGCGGCTGACCTTGATGTGCGGCTGGGCGCGGATGACGCTTCGAGTCATTCCGATGGCGAGCCAGGCTCACAGGTGCCTGCGGCACCCAGCCGCCCTGATGACCTTCGCGGCGCCGATCAAACCGGTGGCCTACGCGGAGAGCGACACCGCGACCGCCTTCCACGAAAACACGGCTGCCGTCCTCGCGTACGAGGCCAAGATGCGGCAGTTGGAGCGTCTGGCGCTCGACACCGAACAGTCGCGCGCGATCTTTGGCCGGTGGGCTGATGCCTACGACCGGAAGAACCACTGACGCACCGATGTCGTACACGGTCAGGCTCCGAACCGCGGTGTTCCTCCAAGCCGTACGGTCCACGCGGTTGCACTCCGGCTATGCACTTGCCCAGGTGATGAAGCTCAATCGGTCCACCGCCGCTCGTGTGATCAAGGGCCGGCTACAGCCCGGCCCGGCGTTCATCGGCGGGGCGCTGAGCACTGGGCAGACAGTTCGACGACCTGTTCGAGGTGGTCGAAGCTCCGCGACGACGGAGGAACGACTCGTGATCACCAGCCCCACCGACCTACCTGATCTGCGTCTACGGATGCGTGAGCACGTGCTGACCTCTGCGTGCGGGCATGAGTTCGTGCGTCGTCTGGACAGTGGCGAGGCCGCGTTGACACCTCGGCTCAGCGGCCCCCCGCACATCCAGCGCACAAGCGCGGTGACCGGTGCTTTGCTCATCGCACGCCGCGAAGCGCAGCGCCTGGGTGATGCCCGGCTCTACTGGGTCGACCACGACATGACCGCGCTCGCAGTCGCCGCCGCGGCGAGTCCGCCCCAAGAACCGGTCGTGGCACGACGGATGCCGGCTGAGGCCGGTTTGATCTGGTTCGCCAAACCGATCGGTGATCGGGTCGCTGCGGTGTCCTGGTCTCGCTGGGGGCCACACGACCTCGACATAGACGACGGTTCGTACACGATCACCTGGAGCTTGGGCACGCCTGGCGGCACAGTCCCGTTGCATCCCGGCTTCGAGGGCGTGTGGCTGACCTACTGGACGCCTCAGCTCGTGCCGACCGCCGAGTCGGTGTTGCCCTTCGGTCGGACCTTCGCGCTCGCCCAACCCTGTACCGCGGAGCAGTGGGCGCACGTCGTCTACACGTCCTGGCAGCTCATGGCGCAGAGCGGGAGCGCACGGCTCGCAGAGATCGAAGACTTGCCCCGTACGCGCCACGGCCGCAAGCGCGATCAGCGTGCTGGCGTCAGCGATTCCGGGACCGTCCGGCTCGTCCGTGTTCACACCCGCCAGCGCACCGGCACGGTGGTCGACCGCGAAACCCCGCAGTGGACGAGCCGTTGGCCGGTACGTCCGTACCGGCGCAACACCTGCCTGAACTCGCGCCTGCACGCCGAAGGCGGCTGTGAGCACGAGGAGCGGATCGTTCCCGCACACATCAAAGGGCCGGCTGACAAGCCGCTTAAGATCAATACCAGGGTCAACATCTGGGACGCCATGCCACCGGCTGATTCCTAGACCGACCTAACGCAATGCGGGTGTCCGGCGATGACCCTGATGGAACGGTCTGATCATCAGGGGGAGACGTGCAAACGGACGTGCAGCGGGGCGCATGGTTAGTGCTCGCCGTCGGAGACGACCGACCCCGTCGCAGCAACGACGGCTACGACGACTCACCAGCAGCCCACTACAGCTGGGACAGTTCGGTCCCGAACCACCAGCTGCCTCAGGCCGGTGACGTGATCGTCCTGTGGGATAAGAAGGTCCTGCTGGGTGCCTCGGTAATCCAGAAGATCGTCGTCGGCGAGGAAGAGAAGGCTCCACCGCTGTCCGCACTGCGGTAAGGCCGCCATCAAGCTGCGTAAGACCGAGAGCCCGCCCTACCGGTGCTCCAAGTGCAAAGGCACGTTCGAGGAGGCGCAGGTAGTCACCATTCGGAAAGTCGTCACCACCTACCGGTCGCACCACGATATTGCCTGGGTGGATCTCACCGGGGAGCTGACCGGTGACCGGTTGCGCGGGCTCTGCACACTCCCGGAGTCACAGCTCAGCATCCGCCAACTCGACTACGCGAGGTTCCAGGAGGCCGTGCGGGCGGCGCCCGGTCGACCGTCCCTGTCACCGGTCGAGGCCGCTTTGTCCACCACGCTGAGAGGCGGCCACACCACAGCGGTCGTGCGCGTCCGGCGAGGACAGGGCGCCTTCCGCAGCCGGCTGCTGAAGGAGTACGGCGACACCTGCGCGTTCACCGGACCCAGCCCGCACGCCGCTCTCGAAGCGGCCCACTTGAACAGCTTCGCCGCCGACGGACGGCACCACGACCAAGGCGGACTCCTGCTCCGACGCGACGTTCACCGCCTCTTCGACCTCGGTCACCTCGCCGTGAACCCACGGGACCACACCATCGACGTCTCCGCGGCCATCGGCGACTACCCCGAGTACCGCCGCCTCCAAGGCGAGAAACTGCACGTGGAACTCACCGCGCGCCAGGAGGGCTGGATTGCGAAGCACTGGGCCATGCACCGAGGTTGAATTGGCAGTTCAGTGCCGCCCCGAGGCGTCCGCCAGATAACGCCTGGCCACGCCACGGCGTTCACGTACTCGACCTTGCCCACGCGAGTGACGTCCACGTGAGTGACGAAGGTCTCCACAGCGGCACCGGGGCGCTCGGCAAGCTCTACGGCCGAGCGGCAGTACGGGCGTTCGGGTGACGAGGTGGGACGGCAGCGCGCACACAACGGGGCAGGGCCCCGTTCCGTTACCCGAAACGAGGCCCTGACCCGGACTTACTCTTGCGCGCTCGGCAGGATTCGAACCTGCAACCTTCTGATCCGTAGTCAGATGCTCTATCCGTTGAGCTACGAGCGCATCGTTCTTCAGTTGTCACCCGGCCGAGGCCGGGTGTTGCGGAGGCTCCGGGATTTGAACCCGGGATGGGCGGTAAACCCAAACCGCATTAGCAGTGCGGCGCCATAGACCAGACTAGGCGAAGCCTCCCGGAGCCCTCGGCTACGACGCATAGATTACACATGCCCCCGGCAGTCAGGCAAAACGCCCCCCTCTTAACCGCGTTCCCGCTGGTCAGGGCGGGTACGGACGGCGCGAGAGGGGCGTTGCGGGCCTGGTCAGGGGGTGGTGGCGTGAGGTAGGTCTCGTGCCAGGTCGAGGAATGGGGTGAGCGACGCCGGGTTGCGCAGGGCGTCCAGGCTGACGGCGCGCTCGGGCGGGGTGCCGGCCAGGATCTTCTTCACCGGGACCTCGCACTTCTTGCCGTTGAGGGTCCGCGGGATCTCGGCCACGGCGACGAACCTGTTGGGCACGTGGCGCGGTGAGAGGTTGGTGCGCAGTTCGGCCCTCAGCCTGGGCTCGACCTCGTCCAGGGTGACGTCGGGGCCGAGGACGAGGAAGCACAGCAGTTCGCCGTCGGTCCGGCCGGCGCCGGACGTGTCGATGACGAGCGAGTCCTCGATGCCCGGCAGGCCCTCGACCACGCGGTAGAACTCGCTGGTGCCCATGCGCACGCCGCCGCGGTTCAGGGTGGAGTCGCTGCGGCCGTAGATGACGGCCGAGCCGCGCCTCGTGATCCGGATCCAGTCGCCGTGCCGCCAGACGCCGTCGAAGGTCGAGAAGTACGCGTCGTGCAGCTTGGAGCCGTCGTCGTCGCCCCAGAAGAACACCGGCATCGAGGGCATCGGCTTGGTGATGACCAGTTCGCCGACCTCCTCGACGACGGGCGCGCCGGACTCGTCGTAGGACTCCACGGCCGCGCCCAGGGCACGGCACGACAGCTCGCCCAGCCACACCGGGAGGTCGGGGGACGCGGCCACGAACGCGGTGCACAGGTCGGTGCCGCCGGAGACCGACGCGATCTGGACGTCCGGGCCGACGGCCGACGCGATCCAGCGGAAGCCCTCCGGGGTCAGCGGCGCGCCGGTGGAGCCGACGACGCGCAACCCGGTCAGGTCGTGGCGATCGGCGGGGTGCAGGCCCTCCTTCAGGCACGACTGGATGTAGGGCGCGGACGTGCCGAAGTAGGTCACGCGGTGCTGCTCGGCCAGGCGCCACAGCACGCCGAGGTCCGGGTGCGCGGGGCTGCCGTCGAACAGCACGATCGTCGACCCGACCAGCAGGCCGGAGACGAGGAAGTTCCACATCATCCAGCCGGTGGTCGTGAACCAGAAGAACCGGTCGCCCGGACCGAGGTCGCTGTGCAGCGCCAGCATCTTCAGGTGTTCCAGCACGATCCCGCCGTGCCCCTGGACGATGCCCTTGGGCAGCCCCGTCGTGCCCGACGAGTACAACACCCAGAGCGGGTGGTCGAACGGCACGGGCTCGAACGCCAACCCGGCGTCCGCGTGGTCGGCCAGCAGCGAGTCCCACGACACGGCTCCGGGCAGCGGGCCGCCGCCGACGTAGTCGATCACCACGGTGGCGCGCAGGGACGGGATCGCCTCCCTCAGCCGCTCCACCGCGGGCCGCACGTCGAACGCCCGCCCGTTGTACCGGTACCCGTCGACGGCCACCAGCACGGTCGGCTCGATCTGGGTGAACCGGTCGGCGACGGCCCGCGCGCCGAAGTCCGGCGAGCACGACGACCACGTCGCGCCGAGGGACGCCGCCGCCAGGAACGCGATCAGCGCCTCGGGCGAGTTGGGCACGAGCGCCACGACCCGGTCGCCCCGCCGCACGCCCAGCGCCGCGAACCCGGCCCGCACGGCGGCCACGCGGCGGCGCAGCTCCCCGTACGTGAGCCGGGACGACAGCCCGTCCTCGCGGTGGAAGATGACCGCCAGGTCGTCGTCCGGGCCTCTCAGGGCGTGCTCGGCGTAGTTCAGCGTCGCGCCGGGGAACCACGACGCGCCGGGCATCACCGGGGCCTCCAGCACGCGGCCGGGCGGGTGGTGGAACCGCACCTCGAAGAACTCCGCGACCGCGCCCCAGAACCCCTCCAGGTCGGAGGTCGACCACTCCCACAGCGACGGGTAGTCGGGGAGGTCCAGGCCCTTGGCGGAGGCGAGCCAGGAGCGGAACGCGGTCATCCGGCTGTCCCGGACCCGGTCGGGGTCGGGACGCCACAGGACTTCCGCCTCGCCGGCGGCGGTGCCGGCACGCATCTCGGTCATACCTGAAGTTCCTAGCCGATCGGACGGCCCGGAACCACAGCGACGGCCCACACACCGGGTCAGTTGCGGCCGGCGCCCGCCACCAGTCCCTCGACCGCGGAGATCAGCCGCGGCGCGTCCGCGGGCGCGACGACGAGCCACCCGCCGTCCTTGCGCACCAGGTACCGGCCCTCGGCGGTGTCCAGCCACGACACGGCCGCGCCGGTGGGGTGCAGGTAGCCGGCCCGGTTGCGGGCGATCACGCCGACCTGGCCGCCGCCGTTGCGCGTGGTCACGGCGCGCATCAGGGTGTTGGCCTCCGGCTCGCGCAGGCCCACGGCGCGCAGCGCGTCGAGGAAGCCCTCCGAGCCGTCGCTCTCGCCCGCCTTGCCCGCGGCCAGGTAGTCGTCCCAGCGCACGTTCACCGACCGGCCGCTGCCGGGCGGCGCGGGCGGCAGGGTGTTGACCGTGGTGGCGGCCAGCGCGGTCGGCCGGAACCCGGCGACCTGCACCTGGTTGCCGAGCCGGCCCGCGAACGCGCCGTGCCACGCCGCGGTGGCGAGGCCGCGCGCCTGCGCGCCGCGCACGGTGAAGAACACCTCCAGGCCGACCTCGAACTCGGCCAGGCCGCGCAGCAGCCCGTACAGCTCCTCGTCGGGCCGCTGCACGGTGCCGAGGCCGCGGGCCGCGAGGTCGCGGGACGCGGACTCGACCAGCGCGGCCCGTTCCCGCTGGGTGTGCCCGAAGTGCCGCACGCCCAGCGGGACCGGGTGGGCGTCGCGGTGGACCGCCTGCCAGAGCAGGAAGAACTCCACTTCGCTGAGCCGGAAGACGCGCTCGGTCACAGGCCGATCACCGGTGGTGCGGCCTTGCGGTCGACGCCGAAGACGTTCTCGTCGTCCTCGAGGTAACCGGGGCGGTTGCGGTCCTTCTCACCACCGCCGGCCACGGGCGGCGGGGCGGCCATCGGCGCGGCGCCGATCATGCCGGACTGCGGCGTCACGGACTTGGGCGCCTGGAACTGGCTGGTCACGCTGCCCGGGTTGGCGTTCGACCCGCCGCGGTCGGCGCCGAGGGCGCCCGTGGCGCCACCCGGACCGGCCACCGGGCCGCCACCGCCGCCGCCGGACGCGCCGACGGGCGTGGGCATGACCGCGCGGCCGCCGAAGCCGCCCCGTCCGCCGGCGAAGCCACCGCGGCCGAACGGGGCGGAGGACGTGCCGCCGGGCCGCTGGTTCGGGGCCCCCGCGGGCGGGGTCTGGGGGTTCGTCACGACCGGGCCGCCACCACCACCGCCACCACCGCCGTCGGCGGGCGGGGTCGGCGTGACCACCACGGGCGGCGGCGGGGGCGGCGCGACGGGGTTGGTCGGCGGGCTGAACGACGGCACGGTCCGGTCGACCTCGTACGAGTTCAGCTGGAACATCGCCATGACCTCGGCGGCCTGGCGGTGCGTCGCGTCGGCGGTGACGACGGAGTCGATCGCGGGCGCGGCGATGGTGTCGATGCCGGTGAACGCGTTCGGCGCGCGGGTGATCGGGCGCGAGCCCGCGACCAGGCCGTCCTCGGTCGTCGGGGTCAACGCGCGCAGGCCGGCGGCGCCGTCCACCGACCGCTCCGCGATCAGCGACGCGCGGGGCGCGGCGATCGGGGTCGGGCCGGCGACCGGGGTCGCGGGCACGTCGGCGACCGGCGTGACCACCGGCGGCGCGGGCGCGGGCGGCGGCATCATCTCGCGGGCCGTCTGCACGTGGTCGATCTCGGTGGCGATGCACTTGGCCACGTTGTCGGCGTGCTCGCTGGTGTTGAGCGCCCACTTCTCGACCGACTCCAGCGCCTCGCGGGCGCGTTCGGCCGACTCGCCGGTCCACGCCTGGCTGGACTGGCTGATCGCCTTGGCCAGCAGCTCCTGCACCTCGCCGAGCGCGAGGCTCACGGCGGCCCAGTCGGCCTGGGCGGCGCCGGCGGCCTTGAGGTCGACCCCCGTGTTGATCATGTCCCACAGCTGCTGGTGGCTGTAGGTCATCCAGTCGACCTTCTGGCCGAGGTCGGAGGGCTTGTCCCGGCCCTCGCCGTGCCCCTGGCCCTGGCCACCGTGGTTGCCGTGGCCCTGCCCGCCGTAGCCCTGCCCGCCGTGCCTGTCGTTGCCCATCAGCCCTTCGCCTCCCCCGCGGACCCGAAGGCGTCCGCGGCGTCGTCGTCGGCCCGTTCCAGGTTCCGCGCCGCGTCGCGGATGGTCTCCTCCACCTCGAACAGCACCTGCATGAAGTCGCCGATCACCTTGACCGCCGACTCCTCGTTGCCCACCGCCACCTCGCGCAGCCGGCGGCTGATCGCGTCGCTGACCCAGTTGTTGCCGAACTTCAGCTCGACGTCGAGGTTGTTGACCGCGCGCGAGTGCACGGAGTCGACCACGTTGCGGGCCTTGGCGATGAGCTTGACCAGGTCGTCGACGCCCTGGCGGTCGAGGTCGAGCTGGACGGAGCCCTTGTCCACCGCGTCCAGCGCGGTGGTCGCCTTGTCCAGGTCGGTCTGCGCGGCCTTCGCGAAGCTCTCCGCCTCCGGCTTGGCCACGACCTCGGCGGTCGCGCCCGGGGCGGGCAGGGTGACGGTGGGGGCCGGGTCGGCGACCGGCGCGGGCGCCGGCGCGTCCACGGGCGTCCCGGCCGCCGGCGCGTCCGCCGCGACCACCGGCGGCGCCGGTGCGGACGGCGTGAAGCCGGGCGGGATCTGCACCGTCGGCGCACCCGCGAGTGGGATCGTGTTCCCGTCGCTCATCACTACCCCCTGCACAGCGATTCGCCGCGGGCGCACCGCGCGTTAGCCCGCGACGACCGGAATCAGGCGTTCCGGACGCCTCCCTTAGATGTACCGGGAAGCCCGTTCGGTTCCAAGCCGCCGACCAGAGGCTTAGCGCAGGTGCGAGTCGAACCAGTTCAACGCCCGTTGCCACGCCTCCGCGCCGACCTCCGGCGTGGCGTCGAACCGGTGGCCGGTGCGCGCGAACCGGACGACGTCGGTCGCCACCGGGGCGGCCGCCGCGGCGTCGCGCAACTTCTCCACGTCGCCGACCGGGATCTCGGTGTCGTCGTCACCATAGAGGCCGAGCCACGGGCACGTCAGCTCTTCCGCCACCTCCACCAGCGACGGCAGCCCCTCGGCCAGCGGGTCCAGGATCCCGCCGCCGCCGACGGTCACCGCGGCGCCGATCGTTCGGCTTCCCGCAACCACCATCGCGACCGATCCGCCCAGGTCGAAGCCCATGACGCCCATCCGGTCCCGGCTCACGCCCTGCTGCCCGAGCCACACGAACGCGACGTCGGTGTCGGCCAGCACGGCGTCGCCGGACAACCCGCTCACCATGGCGGGCGCGTCGTCGTCGGACACCTCGTCGTAGAGGTGCGGCGCGACAGCCAACCACCCCTCGGCGGCCAGTCCGCTCACCAGACCGCGGACGGTGTCGGTCACGCCGCGCGCCTCGTGCAGCACGACCAGACCGCCGCGGACGGCGTTCTCCGGCTCGGCGACGGTCAGCCGCAACTCGCGGCCGTCGGTGAGGGAGAGCGTCTCGGTGCGGGTAGGAGTCATGGCACAACCCTTCCACGTGGGGGTGAACGGCAGTCAACGTGAGCATCCGTACGGCAGGTATGCCCCATCCGGGTCTTCCAGGGGCTAACGTCCGGCGCAGAACCCCGAAGGGAGCTTTTGGATGACCGTGCGAACCCGCGCCGACCTCGTCGCCCTGCCCGAGTACGTGCCCGGCCGAACCGTCCCCGGCGCGATCAAGCTGGCCAGCAACGAGGTCTCGGCCGGACCGCTGCCCAGCGTGGTGCGGGCGATCGCGGACGCGGCCACCGCCGTGAACCGCTACCCCGACACCGCCGCCACCGACCTCGTGGCGCGGCTGGGCGACAAGCTGGGCGTGGACGCCGGGCACCTGGCCGTCGGCTGCGGCTCGGTCACGTTGTGCCAGCAGCTGGTGCAGGCGACCTGCGCCGACACCGACGAGGTGCTGTTCGCGTGGCGCTCGTTCGAGGCGTACCCGCTCGTCACCGCGGTGGTCGGCGCGCGGCAGGTCAAGGTGCCGCTGGCGGCGGGTCACGCGCTGGACCTCGACGCGATGGCGGACGCGATCACGCCGGCCACGCGGCTCGTGTTCGTGTGCAACCCGAACAACCCGACCGGGACGGCGTCGCGCCGCGACGAGATCGAGCGGTTCCTGGAGCGCGTGCCGTCGGACGTGCTGGTGGTGCTCGACGAGGCGTACCGGGAGTTCGTCGACGACCCCGAGGTGCCCGACGGCGTCGAGCTGGCGAAGGAGCAGTGGGCGGCGGGCCGCGACAACGTGGCCGTGCTGCGCACGTTCTCCAAGGCGTACGGGCTGGCCGGGCTGCGCGTCGGTTACGCGGTCGCCTCGCCCGCGGTGGCCGCGACGCTGCGCAAGGTGTACGTGCCGTTCAGCGTGAACGCCGTGGCGCAGGCCGCGGCGCTGGCGTCGTTGGATGCCGAGGACGAGCTGATGGCGCGCTGCCGCGCGATCGTGGCCGAGCGGTCGCGGGTGCGCGACGCGCTGTTGGCCGCCGGGTTCGAGGTGCCCGTGTCGCAGGCGAACTTCGTGTGGCTGCCGCTGGGCGAGCGGACCGCCGCGTTCAACGAGCACTGCCTGGAGCGCAAGGTGGTCGTGCGGGCGTTCGTCGGCGACGGCGCGCGGGTCACGATCGGCGAGCCGGAGGAGAACGACGCCTTCCTGGCCGCGGCCCGCGCGTTCAGCGGGTGACGAGCTGGACGATGGCCACGACTCCCACCAGCACGATCACCGCGCGCAGCGCGGCGGGTGGGAGTCGGCGGCCGATCTTCGCGCCGAGCTGGCCGCCGATGACCGAGCCGACCGCCAGCAGCAGCACGGCGAGCCACGCGAGGTCGGCGATGAAGATGAACAGCACGCCCGCGACCAGGTTCACGAACGCGGTCAGCACGTTCTTCAGCGCGTTCATCCGCTGGATGTGCTCGTTCATCAGCACACCCATCAGGCCCATCACCAGCACGCCCTGGGCCGCGCCGAAGTAGCCGCCGTAGATGCCCGCGAGGAACACGCCGATCCACAGCGCGACGCCGCCGTGCTCGTGCCGCTCCCGCTCGGCGAGCTTGCGGTTGAGCCAGGGCTGGGCGACGACCAGCACCAGCGCGATGGCGATCAGCACCGGCACGATCGCGGAGAACGCCTTCTCCGGCAGCACCACCAGCAGGACCGCGCCGACCACGCCGCCGAGGATCGAGGCGGGCAGCAGCCGCTTCACCCGGCCCGCCTGGCCGGCCAGCTCGCGCCGGTAGCCGAACGCGCCGCTGAGCGAGCCGGGCACCAGGCCGAGGCTGTTGGACACGTTCGCCACCACCGGCGGGTAGCCGACGGCGAGCAGCACCGGGAACGTCACCAGGGTGCCGGACCCGACCACTGTGTTGATCCCACCGGCGAACACACCGGCCAGGACGACGACGATCGCCTCCAGCGCCGTCACGGCCACTCTCCCCTGGTTCTCGCGGTTCGGTGAGCGACGCTAACACCGCGTCGGGGGGGGGGGGCGGGGGGGGACCGCCCCCACCGCGCCCCCGCCCGCGGGGGGGGGTGTCGCGCGAGCCCCCCGGCCCCCCGGCGCGCGCCCCCGCGGGCGGCGCCGGCCCC
>NZ_JBHYXZ010000007.1:81541-89395 GCF_042752395.1 Actinosynnema sp. NPDC059335
GTACTGGATCAGGCCGCGCGGCCGCCCCCCGGGGGGGGGGGCGGGGGCGCGGTCGTAAGGTCCCGTCGAGGCGGCCGGTCGCGGCGGTGGCTTCGGCGAAGTTGTGGTGAGCCACCACGCCCCCCCCGGCCCCCCCCCGGTCGGGGGTTTGGAACGCCGATCACCGCGCCGGACGACGTCCGATCCGACGCGCGCCGACGCCGAACGCGAGCAGCAGCACGCCGACCAGGCCGATCCCGAGCACGCTCGCACCGGTCCTGGCCAAGACCTCCTCGGCGACACCGCCGCCGCTCGCGGCCGGCGGCCGGTCACCACCGGGGCCGACGGGACCGGCGGGGCCCTCGCCACCCGGCGCGACGGGCGTCGGGTCCGCCACCTCGGGGCCCGGCTCCACGTAGATGTGCTGCGGGTACGTGTTGCCGCGGACGACCCTCAGGAACGGGTACTGCATGGTGGTGCGCAGCTTCCACGGTCCGACCACGACCGGGTCGTAGCTCCCGACCGCCAGGTCCGGGAACGTGAACGTGCCCGACGCGTCGGTCGTCGTCGCGGTGGCGAACTCGCCGGTGTCGCGGTCGAACAGCACGACCTTGACGTTCGGCACCGGCTGGAAGGGCCAGTCGCCGGTGAGCACCTGGCCGGTCGTCGTCCACACCGCGCCCGGCACCTCGGCGCGGTCGCGGGCGAACGGCGAGCCCCGGTCGAAGCCGCCGTCGGCGGAGCGCGGGCCGACGACGCAGTACAGGGTGACGAAGCCGAAGTCGGCCGCCGCCTCCGGGATGATCGCCGACACGTCGGCGGTCCACGTCTCACCGGCCGCGAGCGGCAGGGCCGTGTCGTACGCGAGCGGGCCCCACTCCGGGCCGTTGCCCATCTCGTGGCCGTCGCCCACGCCGGTGCACAGCGCGTGGACCGCGAGGTCGCGGCCCGTGCCGTTGACGATCTCGACGTGCACGGTCGGCCGGTCGGTCGGGAGGTAGGAGTCCCGGTCGAACGACATGGACACCTTCAGCTCGTCCGAGATCGGTCGGACCAGGCCCGTCTCGTAGGTCGTGTCGCCGCCGGCGGTGACGGTGAGGATCCGGTAGGAGCCCTCGGCCTCGATCCAGCCGTCCCCGTGCCAGGCGTAGACCTCGTAGTTGCCGATGCCCATGCCCTCGACCCGCAGCCGGCCGTCGGCGTCGGTGCGGCCGGTCGGCCACCCGAGACCCGAGAGGCCGCCGCTGAAGCCGACCTCCGCGTCGGGCAACGGCTGCTCGCCCGCGTCGCGCACGCCGTCGCCGTCGGTGTCGGCGAAGACCAGGACCGTGGCGTCACCGGTCGGGTGGGTCACCCCGGCGCTGAGGTCGATGGGCACGGACGTGGAGTCGAACCCGTTGCCGACGATCTTCCCCTTGAGGGTCACCGTCTCCTGGAGCCGCCACGTCGAGGGGTGGCCGACGATCGTGACCTCGTACGACTCGCCCGGCCAGAGGTAGAGGCCGGACCGGTAGCCGACCCCGGGGCGATAGGACGTGTCGAGCGCGCCCCACTGGCTCATGTCGTAGCCCAGCGTGGTCCCGTAGTCCGGCTCGAAGCGCACCTCGGTCCGGTGGCCCGTGCCCGCGTTGGTGACCTTGACCTTCGCGGTCACCGGCTCGTCCACGGCGTAGTGCGCCTTGTCGAAGGAGGCGGTGACCTCCAGCTCCTCGTGCCACACCGGCTCGGTGACGGTCGGGCCGGGCTCCACCGCGAACGTGACGTTCGAGGTGCCGTCGGCGACGACGTCGACGGTGAACCAGCCGTTGCCGGTGGCCCGGTCCCGGTAATCGCCCAGGACGAGCACCTTCGTCGGGCCGGCGGGCAGCCGGCCGAAGGTGAACGAGCCGCCGTCGTGCGACACCGCCTCGGCGATCCCGAGGCCGGTGCGGCGGCTCAGCGCGACCAGCCGGGCGCCGTCCAGCGGCCGCTCGCCGTCGCCCCCGTCGAACTCCAGCGTGCCCTCGACCGCGCCGAACGCGCCGACCTCGGCGCTGTCCGACCAGCCGATGTAGCCCGAGGTGGCGCGGCCGCTGTTGCCGAAGTTGCACGCGACCGAGATCCACCCGGCGAGCACCGACTCCTCCGGCACGGTTTCGGTGACGGTGACGACCCTGGTCCCCCCGGCGGGGATCGTGACGCCGGGCCCCTCGGGGCTCAGCTCGGCCCACGCGGGCGAGCGGCCGTCGAGGCCGCCGTCGGACCCGGACTCGTCGCACACCGCGACGACGCCGGTCAGCGGCTCGGCGCCGCGGTTCTCCAGGGTGATCCTGATGCCGACCGGGTCGGTGGGCAGGTAGGTGTCGCGGTCGAACTCCAGGCGGGGTCGCAGCACCGTGGACACCGGTGGGGCGAGCGGGAACTCCAGGTTCGCGGCGACGCCCGACCGGATGGTGAACCACGCGCGGCCCGCGGCGATGACGCCGCCCGGGTCCGGGTAGCTCTGGAGGTAGGCCCGGTAGGAGCCGGTGGGGATGTCGCCGCCGAAGGTGAACCGGCCGGTGGCGTCCGTGCGGGCGTTCAGCCACGTCTCCGGCGCGCCGCCGACGGCGTAGACCGGCAGGTCCGCCAGGCCCTCGCCCTCGTCGAACCGGCCGTTGCCGTCGGCGTCGCGGTAGAGCAGGCCGGACGCGGACCCGCGGCCCTGCGGCACGGTGGCGGTGGCCTCGGCCCGGTTGTCGCGGGGCGTCGGGTCGGTCGACGGGTTCTGCTGGAGGCCCGTGCGGGCCTCCACGAGGTAGGTCACCGCGGTGGCGCGCGCGTCGTTCTGCCGGCCGACGAGCCGGTAGGTCTTGCTCTCGCCGGGCGCGAGGGTCGGGCCGGGCACGCGACGCAGGTCCGTCTCGCCCGACTTGAGGGTCAGCGAGCCCTGGGTGTGCCAGCGGACGTCCTCGGCGGGGCCGTTGCCGACGTTGCGGACGGTGACGGTGAAGCCGATGTCGGAGCCGGGCTGGTACTCCGCCCGGTCGAAGGCGATGGACGCCTGGAGGTCCGGCCGCACGGCGGGCGGGAGCGCCAGCGCCCCGACCTCCGGCTCGGTCGCGCCGGTGTCGGCCGGCCGCTCGGCCGGCTCGGCGGGCTCGGCCGGCGTGTCGGTGGTCGGCTCGGCCGGGGTGCCTGCCGGGGTGCCCGCCGGGGTCTCGGCCGGGGTTTCGACCGGTGACCCGGTCGGGGTCTCGACCGGGGTGTCGGTCGGCGTGGTGGTCTCGGCTGGTGTGGTGGTCTCGGCGGGCGCGGCCGGTTCGGTCGTGGTGGTCGTCGTGGACTCCTGCGCCCACGCGATCGGACCGCTCAGCGCGACGGCGAGCGCCACCGCGCCCGCCGTCACCGCACGTGTCATTCGTCTCGCGCCGTTCGGGCGCGCGACAGCGCTGCTGGACAAGGTGATGTCCCCCCAAAGCTAGGTCCTCGCCCACCGCGGGATGCCGACGTCCCCCGAGCCGCCGCCGGGCAGGGCCTGGTGATTCGCCCGGAAGCTACCGCGTCGGACGATCACCGACCAGCGGATTCACCGGATCTGCACGGGATCAGCCCAGGTCGTCCGTGCCGAAGGTGTCGCAGCGCGCCGGGTCGCCGGTCTCGTAGCCGGTCGTGTACCACTTCTGGCGCTGCGCCGACGTGCCGTGGGTGAACTGCGTCGTGTCGATGTGGCCGCCGCCCAGTTCGCCCTGGATGAAGTCGTCGCCGATGCGGGCCGCCGCGTCGAGCGCCGCGTCCACGTCGTCCTGCGTCACGCCGGTGATCAGCGGTTGGCCGGACGCCGTGGGCACGCTCTGCGCGTGGTTGGCCCACGCCCCCGCGTAGCAGTCGGCCTGCAGCTCCAGCCGCACCGAGTCGGACTTCGGCCCGGAGCCCTGGCCCACCCGGTCGGACGTGCCGAGCAGGTTCTGGATGTGGTGGCCGTACTCGTGCGCCAGCACGTACGCCTCGACGAACGGGCCGCCGGTCGCGCCGAACTTCTGTTGCAACTCCTGGAAGAACCCCAGGTCGATGTAGACCTGCGCGTCCGCGGGGCAGTAGAACGGCCCCACCGCGGACGACGCGTCGCCGCACCGGGTGGACACGCCGCCGGAGAAGAAGTTGGTCTGCGCGGGCTGGTAGGTGCGGCCCGAGCGGGCGAGCTGGTCGGTCCAGTACGCCTGGATCGAGTTGATGAACGCGACCGCGCGGCAGTCGGTCTCGCGGTTGGCGTCCGCGCCGGTGCGGCACTTCTCCTTGAGGGACTCGGAGCCGACCTGCTGCCCCTGGCCCACGTCGCCGAACCCGGAGCCGGACGGCAGCTGCCCGCCGCCGCCGAGCTGGGAGAGCACGAAGTAGAGGATCAGACCGACGATGCCGAGCCCGCCGCCGCCCAGGGCGACCCGGCCGCCGATGCCGCGCTGGTCGCTGACCTGCGACGTGTCCAGCTCCGCGTTCTCGTTGAACTGCACCGCGCCCTCCCGACGGAAGCACACCGAACCGCTGGAGCACCGGGCCCGCGCACGGCACGAGCCCGGGTGCGGAGCCCGACGTCGGGGCACCGCACCCGGGTTTTCCCATGTGGAAGTGACGAAACCTGCGTTGGCGGGGTCGGCGTGGACTCCGGTCGGCGCCGACGGTGGAGACGGCGCCCTCAGACTTCCCGGGTCAACATCGTCAAGCGCGGCGATGGCGCGCGTGGCGCCGTGCGCTCGAAACCCCGTCGAAGCCGCTCACGGTCGCGATCGGGCCGGTCTGACAACCGCTCCGCCCGCGGGGTTGCGGCTCGCACGCTGGTCGTCACCGCGAGGACTTACCTGCACCGCACCACCTACCCCTTCCGGGCGTGCCGCCGGCGGGTCGGCTCGGGTTCCGCCGGTGGCAGGTCCTGCTTCGAGCATGCGCCTGTCCGGCCCGATGCACAACCGCTGGGGACGGCCCTGAACTGGTGAAACGAGATTCGCCCGGCCCGGTGCGGCGGCCGTCGCGCACGGTGAGCGGGCCCGTGGGGAGCCCGCTCACCGTGCGTGTCCTCACGGCGTGGTGGTGATGCGGTCCAGCGCCGGCGGGACCGTGTTCGGGTGGGCCGTCAGGTAGGCGGTGAACGCGTCCAGGTCGATGCCGCCGCCGGTGATCTCCGTGCCGCCGGTGAACGCGCTGAACCCGTCACCGCCGCCCTGCAGGAAGCTGTTGATCGTGACGCGGTAGTTCGCGGCCGGGTCCAGCGGCGTCCCGTTCAGGACGATGTTCGACACCTTCGAGCCCAGCGGCGCGGACGCCGACCAGGAGTAGGTCAGGCCCTTCGACGGCTGGAGGACGATCTGGCGCTGCTGGCCGTTCACGACCTGCCACTGCTGCTCCAGCGCCGCCTTGATCTGCGCGCCGGTCAGCGTCACCGTCTGGAGGATGTTGCCGAACGGCTGCACGGTGAACGCCTCGCCGTAGGTCACCACGCCGTCGCCCTCGCCGGCGGGCGAGGAGGCGTAGGTCAGGTCGGCGCGCACGCCGCCCGGGTTCATCAGCGCGAGCACCGCGCCGTTGCCCGTGGTGGCGGCCAGCTGCGAGTCGGCGATCAGGTTGCCCAGCGCGGACTCGCCGGCCGGGTTCTGCGCCCGCAGGACGTCCTGCGCGATGGTGCCGACCTGGCGGTTGGCGATCGGGCCGGACTTCGACTTGGCCAGGTCGATGATCGACTGGATGTCCGGGTCCGGGGTGACGTTCCGGGTCACCACGTGGTTGCGCGCGACCGTGGCCGAGCGGATCACGTCGCGGGTGCGCCGGTCGATCTTGAGGTCGACCACGGACAGCTCGCGGCCGAACGCCAGGCCCTCGATGAACGGGCGCGGGTTGCCCGCCGGGTCGGTGACCGTGCAGTTGTAGTGCTGGTGGCTGTGGCCGGAGAAGACGGCGTCGATCTTCGGGCTGACCTTCTCGGCGATCTTGCGGCCGGGGCCGCCGTCGACCGTGCGGCAGTCGTCCGGCCCGCCGCCGGAGGTGTTGTCGCCCTGGTGGACCAGCAGCACGATCGACTTCACGCCGAGGCCGTTGAGCAGGTCGGCGTACCGGTTGGCGGCGGCGATCTCGTCGCCGAACTCCAGCTCCTTGATGCCGTTCGGGTCGACCAGGATCGGCACGTCCTTGAGCGGCATGCCGATGAAGCCGATCGGGATGCCGTCGCGGAACTCCACCCAGAACGGCGGCAGCGCCGGGAGCCGGGTCTTGGCCAGCGTGACGTTCGCGCCGAGGATCGGGAAGTTCGCGCCCCGGTAGGAGTCGCGGAACTGGCAGCCGTCGGCCGGGTGGCAGCCGCCGTGCTGCACGCGCAGCAGCTCGCGGTAGCCCTCGTCGAACTCGTGGTTGCCGGCCGCGGTCGCGTCCATGCCGACCCGGTTGAGCACCTCGATGGTCGGCTCGTCGTGGAACAGCGCGGACACGATCGGGGACGCGCCGATCAGGTCGCCCTGGCCGACGATCACCGAGTTGCGCACCTGCGCCTGGAGGTTCTTGATGTGCGTGGCGTTGTAGGCGGCGCCACCCGCTTCGACCTGCGTGCCGTCCGCCAGCGTGACGCGGCCGGACGAGCCGGTGGGCGGCTCGATGTTGCCGTGCAGGTCGTTGATGCCGATCAGGCGGACGTCGACGGTGCGGGCCGGCTTGGGGTCGGCCTGCGCGGGGCTCTGCACGATCGTGACCGCCAACGCCGCCGCGGCGGTCACCGCGAGCGCCGAGGCGCGCCGCGCGGTGCGTCTGAACGAGGTCATGGGGTGGTTCCTCCCTGCGGCGCCCCGGTAGGAGGGCGCGGTACGGCGGAGGAGTTTGCCTCCCGGAGCTGTCCGGCACCAGACATCCCCGTGGATCGTCCGTTAACGGAGATGTGCGGCATAGCCTGGGGAGGTGACTGAGCACGAGCCGCGGTGGCTGGACGATGGCGAGATGCGCGCCTGGCGCAACTACGTGGTCGGGGCGTCCGTCCTCGCCGACCGCCTGCACCGCGAGCTGCAGGACCGGCACGGGGTGTCGCTCGCCGATTACGAGGTGCTCGTGCGGTTGTCCGAACAGCCCGGGTGGCGGATGCGGATGTCGCAGTTGGCGGACGAGGTGGCGTCCTCCAAGAGCCGGGTGTCGCACCAGGTGGCCCGGATGGAGCGGGCCGGGCTGCTGCGGCGTCGGGACTGCACGGAGGACGGGCGCGGGGTGTTCGCGGAGCTGACCGAGGAGGGCATGGCGCTGCTGGAGACGTCCGCGCCGACCCACGTCGAGGGCGTGCGGGCGCACATGATCGACCTGTTGACGCGGGAGGAGCAGGAGGTGCTGGCCCGGGTGTTCGAGCGGGTCATCACGCACGTGCGGGGCGTGGACGGGTAACCTGCTCCGGCACACCGGGAAGCGTGGCAGAGCGGCCGAATGCACCCGCCTTGAAAGCGGGAGACGGGCAACCGTCCGGGGGTTCAAATCCCTCCGCTTCCGCAGGTCGGAGGGGGGTGCGACCGGGTTCTGACACCTGGCCGCACCCCTTCTGCGCAGCCACGGGTGCGGCAACGCCTCGGCCCGGTTCGGCGGTGCGGCCCGGTCGGTGCCGGCGGGACGTTGGCAGGCCGGGTGGAGCGGCCGGCGTTCCGGGCGAAGGGGTGTGTCGTGGACCTGGTCAGCCGGTGCCTCGACCTGGTGGACGACTACATGCGCGACCACCTCGCGGAGAGCGGGACGGCTTCGGCGATGATCAGCGGGCAGCCGGCGGGCGGACCAGTTCGGTAACCGAGCGTGACGGCCGGTCCGGTGTTTTTGGACCCGTGGTGACGGGCATCGGGCGAGCAGGAGCGGGGGGCGCCGGGTGGCGGGGGCCCCCGCGGGGGCGGGCCGAGAGAAACACACTCCGCC
>NZ_JBHYXZ010000007.1:89405-91547 GCF_042752395.1 Actinosynnema sp. NPDC059335
TTTGTTCACCGAGCGTTCTGGTGTGCTGTTTTTTTGTGCACTGTTGGTGAGGTGCATGGGGTTCGATGTTGGGGGCGCGCGTTGTGTGTCCCCCCCCGCGGTGCTGCGTCAGGCCGTGCGCCGCCGGCTCAGGCGGAGGGCTCCCAGGCCCGCCAGCAGGGCCAGCGCGCCCAGGCCGAGCAGGCCCAGGACGCTCGCGCCGGTGTTCGCCAGGGTGTCGCCGCCCCCGGCGGCCGGGCCGGCCGGGGCCGCGACGGCGGGAGCGGCCGTGGTGGTGGTCGGGGTCTCGCCGCCCGTCACCGGGTCGGCCGGGGTCACGTCTTCCTCCGGCGTCGACACGGACGACGGCAGGAGGTTGATCCAGGTCTCCTGCTGGCAGTGGTAGCAGCTGCCGACGAAGATGACGAACGGACCGCCGTAGAAGAACTTCCACGGGCCGTAGACGCGCACCTCGTACGGGCCCGGGGTCAGGCTCTTGAACGACACGCGGCCCTCGGCGTCGGTGCGGCCCTTGGCCACGACGCGCCCGCTGATCACGTCCTTCAGCCCGATGGCGACGTCCGCGAGCATCTCGTCGGGGCGGCCGATCAGGTCGCCGTCACGGTCGTGGTAGAAGACCAGGGAGGTGTCGGCGGGCTGGCCGCCGAGCACCCGCGCCCACGCGACGGCCGTCGGGTGGCCGGTGGGGTCGTCGCCGGGACCGAAGTCGCACGGGTAGGACACGCCGCCGTACTCGCCGGTCTCTTCCGAGATGCTGCCGGTGAAGGTGAACGTGCGCGTCTCGCCCGCCCGCACCGTCACGCCGGCCGCGTCCCAGCCCAGCTCGCCGTGGTCGACGTCGCGCAGCTCCGGCCCTTCGCCGCCGCTGCGGTCGCAGCCCGCCTTGATGCCGGTGATGTCGGTGTCGCCGCGGTTGGTCAGCGTCACCTCGACCACGGCCCGGTCGCCGACGCGGTACTCGCCCTGCGTGAAGCGCATGGCCGCGGACAGCTCGTCGCTCAACGGCCGCACGCCCCGGTACACCAGGTTCGTGGCCGCCCCCGACCCGTCGACGGTGATCGACGAGTACGCGCCCTCGACGACCCAGCCGTCCGGCACGTTCGAGATGGACAGCGAGTAGACGCGGACCGGCAGGTCGGCGATCCGGAACCGGCCCTCGCCGTCGGTCGTCGTCTTGACGCTCTCGCCGGACGCGTAGAGCGCCACCTCGGCCCCGACGAGGCCCTCGCCCGCGTCGGGCGCGCCGTTGCCGTTGCGGTCGCCGTAGACGAGCCCGGCGACGGCGTCCTTCACCGACGACGGGTCGCGCAGCGGGATCTCCAGGTCGAAGCTGTCGGCCCACCCGTTGCCCGTCTGGATGTAGAACCGGGCCAGCGGGACGCCGTTCCACTGCTGGGCCTCGCCGTGCACGGTGACCGTGACGGACCGCCCGGCGGGCACGGTGATGCCCGCGCCCTGCCACGTGGACAGGTCGCCCCACTCCTGGGAGCCGATGAAGAAGTACGAGCCGGACACGGAGTACTGGCCCGCCTTCACGCCGGTCGCGTCGGTGTCGCCGTGGTTGGCGATGGTCACCTGGACCGGGATGCGCTGGTTGACCAGGTACGGCCCGCCGCTCACGGCGGCGGAGATGTCCAGCACCGCGGCCGTCGCGCCGGGAGGCGTCGGGGACGACGTCGTGGTGGACGTCGTGGTCGAGGTGGTGGTCGACGTGGACCGGTCGTTCGCCGCCTCGGCGGGCGGCGCGTCGGCGGTGGTCGTCGCGGCCGCCTCGGTCGTGCCGGTCGCGGTGGCGGGCGATTCGGCGTCCTGGGCGTACGCGGTCGAGGACAGCGTCGCGGCGAGCGCCGCGGCGACGCCGAGGGCGAGGAATCTTCGCGCGGCAGGGCGCACGGACAAAGACATGCTGGGATCCCCCCTGGGTGAAAGGTCGCCGAAAGCTAACCCACGGAGACCCGGACCTCACAGGGGATTTCGGTAACGAATCGGTCCGGTTAGGACGGAGGTCGGACCGGCTCGCCTCGCCGGGGGAAACGAGGAGGGGGGGGGGCCCCGAGCAGGGCCCCCCCCCCGCCACAGGGAACGCCGCGAGGTCCGCCCCCGACGCGCGGCGGCACGGGGGGCGCGGGGGCGGGCAGCCAA
>NZ_JBHYXZ010000007.1:91557-103822 GCF_042752395.1 Actinosynnema sp. NPDC059335
GGTTTTTGCCTAACCAACGGGGCCGTTTACGGCGGGGGGGGGCCCCGGCCCCGCGCGGGGGGGAAACCGGGCGGGGGGGCCCCCGCCGGGGCAACCCCCCCTCCGTTACGCGTTCAGCGCGTGCGTCACGCCACGTCGGCGTGCGAGTGCTGGTGCGCTTCCACGTGCAGCGAACGCAGCGCGGCCGCACGGGCCGCGGCCCGCTGGGACCGCGCCGGCACGCCGTTCACGCTCTCGGTGCTGATCGCGTAGGACGCCGTCACCCACGCCAGCGCGTCGGCGTTGCGGTCCAGGGCGACGCGGTCGACGTTGCCCAGGTTGTCGCCCGAGCCGTGGTAGTTCGGGTCGTAGGCGATGCCCGCCGTGCCGCCCCACTTCGCCGCCTGCGCCTCGGTCTTCACGCCCTCCGCGCCGGTGAACAGGCCGCCGGCCGGGATGCCCTGCGCGATGAACTCGCCGTAGTCCGAGCGGCCGGTGAAGTCGGTGCCCTCGGTCTGCACGCCCTTCTCGACCGTCAGGTACTCCACGAACGCCTGCTCGATCTGCGCGGAGCCGTACGGGCCCGCGCCCGCGCCGACGCCGTCGGAGTCGTCGCCGTCGTAGACGAAGTACGCCGCGTTCGGCGAGCCGATCATGTCGAAGTTCAGGTACAGCGCGATGTCGAGCTGCTGCTCGAACGTCAGCGACTGCACGTACTTCGTCGACCCGACGAGGCCCAGCTCCTCCGCGCCCCACCAGCCGAACCGCACCGCGTTGTTGACCTTCGGCGACCCGCCGAGCTTCAGCGCGGTCTCCAGCAGGCCGGCCGAGCCGGTGCCGTTGTCGTTGATGCCCGCGCCGTTCTCGACGCTGTCGAGGTGCGCGCCCGCCATCACGACGTTGTCCTTGCGACCGGTCCTGGTCTGCGCGATGACGTTACGCGAGACGCGGTCCTCCTCGTGGTAGCGCAGGTCCACGGTCACGGTCTGGCCGCCGAGCCCGGCCAGCGCGGTGCCGTCGGCGCGGCTGACGCCACCGGTGGGCACGACGCCGGGCGAGCCGAGCGTGACGCCCGACAGCGGGCCCTCGACGTTGTTCGCCACGATCACCGCGATGGCGCCCGCGGCGGCCGCGTTGCGGTGCTTGATGTCGAACGTGCACGCGCCGCGGCGGATCAGGGCGATCGCGCCGGTGAAGTCCTGCCCGGCGAAGTCGGTCGCCTCGCAGCCCGGCGTGGCGTCCTCGGGCACGACGCGCAGCGGGCCGGTGACGCCGCCGACCGGCGTCTGCGGCGAGAACTCCATCGGGATGTTCTCGTACGTGGTCGCGCCCACCTTGGCGATCGCCGCGTCGGTGATCTGCACGGGGTAGGTGAACTCCGGCGTGGTCACGTCGAAGCCCGCGCCGCGCAGCTTGCCCGCGACGTAGTCCACGCTGGCGTCGTAGCCCGGCGTGCCCGCCGCGCGGTTGCCGCCGTTGCGGTCGGCGATGCGCTGGAAGGCGATCAGGTGGCGGTTGACCCCTTCCGCGGTGACGTCCTTGGTGAGGCTCTTGGCCAGCTTGGGGCCGTCGAGCGCCGACTTCGCCGGCGCGGCGTCGGCGACCGGCACGGCGACCAGTGCGAGGGATGCGGACGCCGCGAGGATCGCCGCGCGTCGGATCCCGGTTCTACCTGACATGATCGAGTTCCCCTTCACTCGGATGCCGAACCCTCACAAGATCCCGGGGGTGAAATCAATCCGTCACTCGGCGGGTTCTCGCCCAGTGAGCAGGGGCAAGCACGGCGTGACACCGCTAACCTCCAGGGTCCAGTCGGGTCGGACGAACCGGTCCGGGGTCAGCAGCAGCCGGGTCTGCTCGGCCGGCTCACCCCGCCTGACCTGCCGGAACGTGCCGTCGGGCCGGTAGCCGAGCTTGCGGCTCACGGTCTGCGAGGCGAGGTTGTCGGTGAACGCGCTCGACCGCGCCGCCACCGCGCCGAGGTGGTCGAACGCGAACGTCACCACGGCAGCCCGCATCTCCGTGCCGATGCCGCCGCCCTGGTGCCGCAGCCCGACCCACGACCCGCTGCCCACCTCCCGCAGCACCGGGAAGTCGTCGGCGTTCAGCGACTGCACGCCGACCACGCGGCCGTCGAGGCGCACGAGGAAGTTCAGCTGCCACGCCCGAGGCGAGAGCGTGGCGCGGAGCTGCCAGTGGTGCTGGAAGGTGTTGTTGCCGAGGCGGTCGCGGGGCGCGTCGGTCCACTCGACCCCGAACGGCATCCGGTCGGGCGGGTGGATGCCGTCGATCGCGAGGTCGGCCAACTCGGCCAGGCCCTCGTCGTCGTCGGGCCGCAGCTCCAGCCGCGGGGTCCGCAGCACCAGGTTCCGGAAGGGCCAGTGGTCCATGCCGGTCCATGGTGGCGACCGCGCGGGCGTCGGGCGAGCGGATTACCGTCGGGGTCATGCGCGCGATCACCACTCGTGGACCCGGCGGACCGGACGTGCTGGCGTGGACGGAGGTTCGGGATCCCGAACCCGGACCGGGCGAGGTGCTGCTGGACGTCGCGGCGACCGCCGTGAACCGCGCCGACCTGCTCCAACGCCAGGGCCACTACCCGCCGCCGAAGGGCACGTCGGACGTGTTGGGGCTGGAGTGCTCGGGCACGGTGGCGGCGCTCGGCGAGGGCGTGACGGGGTGGCGGGTCGGCGACGAGGTGTGCGCGCTGCTGGCCGGCGGCGGGTACGCGGAACGGGTCGTCGTCCCGGCCGCCCAGCTCCTGCCGCTGCCCGGGGGCGTCGACCTGGTGACGGCCGCGTCGCTGCCCGAGGTCGCCTGCACGGTGTGGTCGAACGTCGTGATGGTGGCGGGGCTGAGCGCCGGGGAGACGTTCCTCGTGCACGGCGGGGCGGGCGGCATCGGCACGCACGCGATCCAGGTCGCCAAGGCGCTCGGGGCGCGCGTCGCGGTCACGGCGGGGTCGGCGGAGCGGTTGCGGCGGTGCGCCGAGCTGGGCGCGGACGTCCTGGTGAACTACCGCGAGCAGGACTTCGTGGCCGAGGTCGGGCAGGCCGACGTGGTGCTGGACAACATGGGCGCGGCCTACCTGGAGCGCAACGTGGACGTGCTCGCGCCGGACGGCCGGCTCGTGGTCATCGGCCTGCAGGGCGGGGTGAAGGGGCAGCTCGACATCGGCAAGCTGCTGTCCAAGCGGGCGAGCGTGACGGGCACCGGGCTGCGGTTCCGGCCGGTGGACGGCCCGCACGGCAAGGGCCGGATCGTGGCCGAGGTGCGGGAGCACCTGTGGCCGCTGATCGCGTCCGGGCAGGTCAAGCCGGTCGTGCACGAGGTGCTGCCGATCGGGCGGGCCGCCGACGCCCACCGCGCGCTGGAGGGCGGGGACGTGTTCGGCAAGGTCGTGCTGGCCGTGTGAGCAGCCCCGGCCGGCTGGCCCGCTGCCCGCGCGAACCCGGAATTGTCGGACCCCGCCGGTAAAATCAAGACAGGGGTCCCCTGGCGGGGACTCCTGCGAAGCGATGGCGGAACGTGACCGGTCCGGCACAGTCCGTTAGCGAGGCCGGGCGGTCGGTGCGCCGCGTGCGGTCGGTGCGGCGCGAGGGCTGTTCGGCGCGGGCGGCGGCCGACCCGGCGGTTGCGGTAGTGCGGCGGTCGGGCTCGGTCCGGCGCGACCTCGGGCGGATCGGTGGCTGGGGTCGGCGGGCGTGTCGGTGGTGGGCGGGTCGGTGGCCGGCGGGGCGGGTGGTGCGGTCAGTCCAGCGCGGTCGCGGTGGCCAGGAACGTGCGCGGCGTGGTGCGGAAGCGCAGCGCGAACTCCTCCGCCCACCGCACCAGCACGGTCTGCTCGCCCGGTCGCTCGGCGTCGTCCACCAGGACCGCCGCCCCCGGCGCGAGCACGCCCCGCAGCACCGGCAGCGCCGGGTACCGGGCGTCGCCGAGCAGCGGCCCGTCCACCAGCAGCAGGTCGACCAGGCCGTACCGCTCCACGTACGCCGACACCTCGTCGTGCACGAGCCGCGGGTGGTACCACTGGGCGTTGCCGAGCGCCGCCGGGTGCGGGGTCAGGGGCGCGTGCACGACGCGTGCCACGTGGCCGAGCCCTTCGCGGCGCAGCTGGCTCGCCACGAAGGCGGCGGTGCGCTCGTCGTGCTCGACGGACAGCAGGTGGCCGAACCCGCGCCGGGCCAGCAGCCGGGCCAGGACGACCGACGACGCGCCGCACCCGCACTCCACGAGCACGGTCCGCGAGCCCAGCAGCACCTCGTCCACCACGGCCGCCAGCGCGGCCGGGCGCAGCTCGTGCGCGGTGTTGGGCAGGTACTCCGTCATGAGGGGCGCGAGGCGGTGCAGCGCGGCGAGGTCGGCGAGCTCCCGTGACAGCAGGTCGTCCACCCAGCCCCCGTCCTCACCCCAGCTCGGCGACCGCCCGCACGAGCTCGTCCACTTCCGCCGCGTTCGTGTAGTGCGCCAGGCCGACGCGGATCGCCCCGCCGACCTCGCCCACCCCCAGCACCGAGAACACGCCGTGCTGGCCCGAGTCGGCGAACGCGCACACGCCCCGCTCGGACAGGTGCTCGACGCCGTCGGTCGCCTTCACGCCGGCCACCGTGAACGCCAGCGCCGGCACGCGGCGCATGGCGTCGCCGATCACCATGACGTGACGGAGCGATCGCAGTTCGTTGATGAGATTAGCCAGAAGTCCCGCCTGGTACGCCTTCACCGAACCCAGCGACGTGAGCACGCGCTCCCGGCGCGGGCCCACCGCGGCGTCGTCCAGACCGGCCAGGTACTCCACGGACGCCACCAGGCCGGCCAGCAGCGGGTAGGCGTGCGGGCCCAGTTCCAGGCGTTCGGGACCCCGCGCGCCGGGCTCCACCGCGACCGACGGCAGCAGGTCGAGCATGGCCGGGTCGCGGAACACCAGCGCGCCCACCGGCGGGCCGCCCCAGGTGTTCGCCGACACCGCCACCACGTCGGCGTCCATGGACGTGATGTCGAGCGGCACGAACGGCGCGGCGGCGGAGGCGTCCACCACGACCAGGGCGTCCGTGCGGCGCGCGGCCTCGGCGATCTTGCGCAGGTCGGGTCGCGTGCCGACGGAGCCGGACGCGGCGGTGACGGCGACCAGCTTGCACTTGGGCGTGACCAGCTCGTCGTACTGCCAGGCGGGCAGCTCGCACGTCTCGATGTCGACCTCGGCCCACCGGACGACGCTGCCGGTGCGCTGCGCGGCCCGCTGCCACGGCGCGATGTTGGCCGGGTGGTCCAGCCGGGACACCACGACCTCGTCGCCGAGGAACCAGCCCTCGGACAGCGCGTCGGCCAGCCGTTGCAGCAGCACGGCGGAGCTGGGGCCGAGCACGACCCCGGCCGGGTCGGCGCCGACCACGTCGGCCACGGCCCGCCTGGCCGCGTCGACGATGGCCTCGGCGCGTTGCGAAGCGGGGAAGATGCCACCCGGCCCGGAGACGGGTGCGCGCAGCGCGGTGGAGACGGCCGTGGCCACCTGTTCGGGTACTTGCATGCCCGCAGGAGCGTCCAGATGAACCCAGCCGTCGCCGAGCGCGGGGAACAGCCCACGGACCCGGGCGACGTCGAACGCCATGCCGCACACCGTACGGAGGACGTCGGCGCGAGCGACAGCAGGGGCCGCGGGTTTGGCACCCGATCCGTGACCCGGTTCGGCGTTCGCCACCCCATCGGGCCAGGATGGGGGGCATGAGCGAGGCACCCCGAGGTGATCAGGTGGAGAACGAGCGGCACGTGGTCGTGGTCGGCCCGGACGGCACCCCGGTGGGCGCCGCGCGGGTGCCGGCGGGCGACGAGGCGGGCGGCCAGGACGTGACCGACCTGGTCGAACAGCCGGCGAAGGTCATGCGGATCGGCACGATGATCAAGCAGCTGCTGGAGGAGGTCCGGGCGGCTCCCCTGGACGAGGCCAGCCGCAACCGGCTCAAGGAGATCCACAAGCGGTCGATCGACGAGCTGGAGGACGGCCTCGCGCCGGAGCTGCGGGAGGAGCTGGAGCGGCTCTCCCTGCCGTTCACCGAGGAGGGCACCCCGTCCGACGCGGAGCTGCGGATCGCCCAGGCGCAGCTGGTGGGCTGGCTGGAGGGCCTGTTCCACGGCATCCAGACGGCGCTGTTCGCGCAGCAGATGGCGGCGCGGGTCCAGTTGGAGCAGATGCGGGGCCGCGCGCTGCCCGCGGGCACCGGGCACGGCGAGGGCGAAGGCGGTCCGCACATCCGCGGGACCGGGCAGTACTTGTAACGTTCCGCCGCGGTGGTGGCGTCGTGGGAGTGGACAACGGGCACCGCGTTGCCCGAACGTGTTCACCGCCACATCCGCGAGAGGAGCGTCCAGTGCTCGACAGAGTCCGGCACAACCCATTCGTCGACGAGGTGCGGAAGCGCGTTCGCGGCAAGATCTTCCGGGTCATCGACGACGTGGTGCGCCCCTACCACCACGAGCAGTCCGAGCGGATCGTGCGGATGCAGCAGGTGCTGGGCCGTCTCGAGGACGAGCTGAGGGAGCTGCGCGGCCAGGCCGAACGGGCGGTCGACGCGACCATCCAGCACGAGATCCGCGCCCGGCGCGACCTGGTGTTCGCCGGCGAGCAGGAAGCGGCGTTGCAGAGCGCGCGGTTCGTGCGCGAGCACCTGCCGACCGCGCCGCACTTCGGCCACCCCCACGCCACGCTGGAGCACGCCCTCGGCCTGGTCGAGGTCGAGGGCATGGCGCTCGAGTTCGGCGTCTACACCGGCGGCACGCTCAAGCTGATCGCCACCGCGTTCGAGGGCCGCGAGGTGTACGGCTTCGACTCGTTCGAGGGCCTGCCCGAGGACTGGCGCAACGGCTTCCCGGCCGGGCTGTTCGGTGTGGACGGGCTGCCCGACGTGGACGGCGCGGAGCTGGTCGTCGGCTGGTTCGACGACACCCTGCCCGGCTTCCTGGAGGCCCACCCCGGCCCGGTGTCGTTCCTGCACGTCGACTGCGACCTGTACTCGTCCACCAGGACCGTGCTGGACCTGGTCGGGCCGCGGCTGGTGCCCGGCAGCGTGATCGTGTTCGACGAGTACTTCAACTACCCGGGGTGGCAGGAGCACGAGCACCGCGCCTGGACGGAGTACGTCGAGCGCACCGGCCTCCGGTTCGACTACTGCGGGTACACGTACGACCACGAGCAGGTGATCATGAAGGTAACCGGGGTGCCCGAGGCTCCTCAGCAGGGGTGACCGCACCGTGACAGCCCGGCGACAGGGCCGCCACCCCGTCGCCGGTAGTCTCAACCCTTGTGCAACCCACGAGTACGGTCGAGCGACCCCCCGCTCCCCTGGCACCCAACTCGCGCACCTTCGCGCGCGCGTTCGGCGACGTGCGCGACGCCTGGCGGCAGCGCGAGCTGTGGGCCCACCTGGGGTGGCAGGACATCAAGCAGCGTTACCGCCGGTCGGTCATCGGTCCCCTGTGGATCACCATCTCCATGGGGACCACGGCGCTCGCCCTCGGCCTGCTCTACTCGCAGTTGTTCAACCAGCAGCTCGGCACGTTCCTGCCCTACGTCACGGCCGGGTTCATCATCTGGCACTTCATCCTCGGCGTGGTCACCGAGGGCACCGAGGTCTTCATCGCCAACGAGGGCCTGATCAAGCACCTGCCCGCGCCCATCACGGTGCACGTGCTGCGGATGGTGTGGCGCCAGGTGCTGTTCCTGATGCACAACATGGTCGTCTACGTGGTCGTCGTGGTGATCTTCTTCCCGACGCTGAGCCACGAGTACCGGATGGAGGGCGACCTGGTCATGCAGCCGGGCCTGTCCTGGGCCGCGCTGATGGCCATCCCGGGTCTCGCCGCCGTCGTGCTGAACGCGGTGTGGGTGGCCCTGCTGTTCGGCATCATCAGCACCCGGTTCCGCGACATCCCGCCGGTGATCAGCAGCTTCATCAACCTGATCTTCTTCATGACGCCGATCGTGTGGCACGTGGGCGTGCTGAACAAGGTCACCGGCGGCAGCGGCGACCAGGGCGACTGGCGCATGCTGATCGCCGAGCTGAACCCCATCTACCACTACGTGGAGATCGTCCGGGCCCCCCTGCTCGGTCACGTGCAGGACTGGCACCACTGGGTGGTGGTCGGCGCGATCACCGTCGTGGGGTGGGCACTGGCGCTGGTCGCGATGCGGAACTACCGTGCCCGCGTCTCCTACTGGGTCTGAGTGAGGCCGCAAACACATCATGGTCAGCATCGACGTCTGGAACGCCTCGGTCGACTTCCCGATCTTCGACGCCAAGTCGAGGTCGCTGAAGAAGCTCGCGCTGGGCAAGGTCGGCGGCAAGATCGGCTCCGAGGGCCGCGTGCCGATCATCGAAGCGCTGCACGACATCACCATCTCGCTGCGGCACGGTGACCGGGTCGGCCTCGTCGGCCACAACGGCGCCGGCAAGTCCACGCTGCTGCGGCTGCTCGCGGGCATCTACGAGCCCACGCGGGGCAGCTCGCGCATCGTCGGCAAGGTCGCGCCCGTGTTCGACCTCGGCGTCGGCATGGACCCGGAGATCTCCGGGTACGAGAACATCATGATCCGCGGTCTGTTCCTCGGCATGAGCCGCAAGGAGATGGAGAAGCGGGTCGACGACATCACCGAGTTCACCGAGCTCGGCGACTACCTCCAGATGCCGCTGCGCACGTACTCGACCGGCATGCGGGTGCGGTTGGCGCTGGGCATCGTCACGTCCATCGACCCGGAGATCCTGATCCTGGACGAGGGCATCGGCGCGGTCGACGCGGCGTTCATGGCCAAGGCGCGGGACCGGCTCACCGAGCTGGTCCGGCGCTCGGGCATCCTGGTGTTCGCGAACCACTCCGACGACTTCCTCGCCGAGTTCTGCGACACGGCCATCTGGATGGACGAGGGCCAGGTCAAGATGCAGGGCTCGCTGCGCGACGTGCTCACCTCCTACAAGGGGCGTGACCCGTTCGAGCACATGAGCGAGGAGACGCTGGAGCGGCTCGGTCAGCCGCGGGTGCTGAGCGGGAACGGTGGCGAGTAGGTGAGCGTGGTGGGCGCACTGCCGCAGGGCTCCGTCGTCGGGGTCGTGGTGACCCGGCACCGGCGGGAGCTGCTGGCCGACTCGCTGAAGGTGCTGGCGTCGCAGACCCGTCCGCTCGACCACCTGGTGGTCGTGGACAACGGGCCGGACCAGCCGGTGGACGACCTGGTCGCGCAGTGCCCGATCCCGACCACGTACCTGGCCTCGCACCGCAACCTCGGCGGCGCGGGCGGGTTCGCGCTCGGGATGCTGCACGCGCTGTCGCTGGGCGCGGACTGGCTGTGGCTGGCCGACGACGACGGTCGGCCGGCCGACGAGAACGTGCTCGCCGTGCTGCTGGAGGAGGCGAAGCGGCGCGGGCTGGCCGCGATCTCGCCGGTGGTGGCGAACATCGAGCGGCCGGAGAAGCTCGCGTTCCCGCTGCGGCGGGGGCTCACCTGGAAGCGGAACGCGGCCGAGCTGGGCGCGGACTTCCTGCCCGGCATCGCGTCGCTGTTCAACGGCGCGCTGTTCAAGGCGTCCACGGTGGACGTCATCGGCGTGCCGGACTACCGGCTGTTCTTCCGCGGCGACGAGGTGGAGATCCACCGGCGGCTGGTGCGCACCGGGCTGCCGTTCGGCACGTCGCTGAAGGTGACCTACCTGCACCCGGACGGGTCGGACGAGTTCAAGCCGATGCTCGGCGGCCGGTTCCACGCGCAGGACCCGGAGAACGCGGTCAAGCGCTACTACACCTACCGCAACCGCGGGTACCTGCTGTCCCAGCCGGGCATGCGGAAGCTGGGGCTGCTGGAGGCGTTCCGGTTCGGGCTGTACTTCATCGGGGTGCGGCGCGACCCGAAGGCGTTCCTCGAATGGGTGAAGCTGGTGCGGCAGGGCCGGCGGGAGCGCTTCTTCCGCAAGTAGGGGCCCGAGGGGTTCAGCCCGACGCGGAATCGCTGACGGCGAACCCCTCTTGCCCGGTCCACCCGCCGCTGGTGGGCTGTGCGGCATGACTTCTGAAGCGCGTAAGACGTCCCTCGTCCTGCACCTGGCCGCGAACCCCAGCCCGATCTCCATCAGGGTCTCCCAGGAGACCGCCGACGATCTCGGCGCACGGCTGATCCAGGTCGTGCGCAACGGCCACACCCAGGCCGTCCCGACCGTCGACGGCAAGGAGTTCGTGGTCAACTTCAGCCACGTCGTGGCCGCGCACTTCGAGTAGCCCTCGCGGGGTCAGCGGTTCTCGAAGACCTTTCGCCACTGCTCGGCCGACGTCAGGTCGGGCAGGGCGTCGCGGTACTGGCGGCGCAGCCGCGGCCACTCCTTGCCCAGCCGGCGGTAGTTGCGGACGGCCCGCGCCATCAGGGTGCGGAACTGCTCGGGGTCGCGCTTGTAGAACGCGACGCCGGTGCCGTCCGCCGTGGACACCGTGGCGCTGTCCAGGTTGCCCAGCAGGAACCAGCGGGCGTTCAGCGCGGGCACGTTGAGCTGCGGGCGGTCGCCCGCGGACGGCTGCGGTGGGCGCAGGTTGTGCAGCACGGACTTCGCCGCGCGCACCGCGATGGTCGCCTTGCTCCTCGACGGCTGCAACAACGCCTCGGCGCGCACCTGGTCGAACGTCGGCGGCGGGAACTCGCGGGCCGACTCCAGGCGCCGGGCGTCGCTGTACTCCTCGCGCATCGCGCGCACCATCGGCAGCGCGGTGCGCAGCGAGTCGAACAGCCCGGCCGGGCCGTCGAGGAAGTCCTCGATCGCCTTCTGCTGCAACGCCACCGTCGAGTACTCCATGGACAGCAGGTGCCGCAGGGACAGCTTCAACCCGTGCTTCACGATCACGTTCCGCACGTCGTACGGGCTGTGCAGGGCGGCCAGGACCAGCCGGTTGCGGGTGTGGAAGTACGCCTGCCAGTCGGTCGAGTCGTTCTTGTCCGTCCACGGCATGTGCCACACCGCCGAACCCGGCAGCGACACCGTCGGGTAGCCGTGCTCCAGCGCGCGCAGCGAGTACTCGGCGTCGTCCCACTTGATGAACAGCGGCAGCGGGTAGCCGGTCCGCTCCACCACCTCGCGCGGGAACAGGCACATCCACCAGCCGTTGTAGGTGGCGTCGACCCGGGGGTGCAGCTCGGGGGTCTCGCGCAGCGAACCGGTGGCGAAGTCGTGGTCGGTCACCGCGCCCGGCGCGGCCCGCCAGAAGCACGTGCCCAGGTCCACGATCTCCGCCGTGCTGTGGATCCTGGTCCTGGCCTGGAGGTTCAGCATGTGGCTGCCGACGATGACCGGCGACGCGGCGGCCCGCGCGAACGCGTTGGACCGCAGCACGGCTTCCGGCTCCAGCCGGATGTCGTCGTCCATCAGCATGATCTGGTCGGCGTCGGTGTGCTCGACCGCCTCGAACATGCCGCGGGTGAACCCGCCGGAGCCGCCCAGGTTGTCCTGCTCCACGACCTCCAGCCGGTCGCCGAGGGCCGCCGCGGCGGCCGCGAAGCCGTCCACCGAGCGGACCTTGACCGCGCCCTGGTCGGCCACGAACACCTTGGTCACGACGTCCAGCACCGCCGGGTCGCCGCCCAGCGCCCGCAACGCCTCCACGGCGTCGTGCGGGCGCATGGTGGTGATGCTGACGGCGACCTTCTGCGCCGGCAGCGGCGTGCGCACCGCCCACTCCGCGTCCCGGATCTCCAGCGCGGCCTCGTGCGTGAACGCGTCGAACCAGACGAACCCGCCGTCCTCGAACGGCCGCAGCGACACCGGGAACTCGAGCACCCGCCACTCGGCCGCGTCCCGGACGAACGAGCCCTCCAGGTGCACGACGTCGCCGCTGGGCTTGGAGCGGTACACGTCGACCCGGCCGGAGCCGCGCACGCGCATCCGCAGCACGACCTCGTCCACGACCGTCCACCGCTTCCAGTAGCTGGCCGGGAACGCGTTGAAGTAGGTCGCGAACGACACCTTGGCGTGCTCCGGCACGGTCAGGCCGCGCCGGGAGTCCACCTGGCAGTGCACGTTCTCCGGTTCGTCCAGGTACATCGGCCGGACGTCGAGCGGGTCGTCGTCCCTGGGCAGGATGATCCGGTGCACTGCGTCCACTGGAGGTCCCTACGGGTGAGAAGCGCGTGAGCAGGAAGTGGGGGAAGAGGAGCGGGGGGGGCCCCCCCCGCCCCCCCCCCCCCCCCCGCGGAGAGCTGGAAAACAGCCCCCCCCACACCGCGGGGGGGCGCCGCCCCCCCCCCCCCGCGGGCCCCGCCGCCCCA
>NZ_JBHYXZ010000007.1:103832-107636 GCF_042752395.1 Actinosynnema sp. NPDC059335
CACCGGGTGCAGTGCGACCACTGGTGGCCCCTCGGGGTGCTACGGGCGTGAGCTGTTTGGGGGGTATGTGGCGGGGGGCGACCCCTCAGGGCCGCCCCGCCACACCGGTCAGAGGTCGTACAACCGGCGCCAGTTCTCGCGGCTGGTCAGCTCGCCCATCGCCTCGCGGTACGCGCGCTGCATCTCGGGGGCGCGCTGGTACAGCTCCTTGATCAGCCGGGTGCCGCGCTTGCCGAGCCGGACGGCCAGCTCGCGGTCGCGCCGCCGGACCCGCACGCCCTCCTGGGACGCGTCGGTGACGACCGCGGTGTTGAACAGCGACACGTGCCACCACGCCGAGTCGCCCGCGGCGACCGCGCCGACGTCGTGCACGCTGCGGCCGAGGAGCTGGTTGACCACCCGCTTGGCCAGCACCGGCGCGAACAGCCGCGGCGCGGGCGGGGCCGGGATCAGCGGCAGGTCGCCGGACGGGATGCCGGGCACCTCCGACGCCGGGTGCTTGACGGTCTCCGGGAACTCGGCGCGCAGCTTGCGGATCTCCGCCGCCGCCTCCACGCCGCCGTCGCGCAGCACCTCGGGGCCCTTGAGGAAGTCCTCGATGGCCTTGAGCTGGGTCGCCGCCAGGCCGTACTGCATGCCGACCAGGTAGGTGGCGAGCTGGGCCGCCATGGTCCGGCAGATCCGCTTGGGGTCGAACTGGCTGTGCAGCGCCGAGGTGACCAGGGCGTTGCGCAGGTTGAAGTACCGGTGCCAGTCGTCCCAGTCCTTCCAGTGGAAGTCGGCGTGCCACACGCCCGCGCCCGGCAGGGTGACCGTGGCGAACCCGTTGGCCCGCGCCCGGTAGCCGTACTCGATGTCGTCCCACTGGAAGAACAGCGGCAGCGGGTAGCCGATCGCCTTGACGATCTCCGACGGGATCAGGCACGACCACCAGCCGTTGTAGCCCGCGTCGACCCGGCGGTCCTGCACGTTGCGCTTGCCGGTCTCCTCGTCGTACCCGGTGAGGTCGGCGTCGTGCAGCGCGCCCTCCACGACCTGGCCGGGGGCCAGCGTGTCGAGGTTGGCGTACTCCGCGCCCACGTGCAGGTGGTTCGGGTGCAGCAGGTACAGCATCTGGCCGCCGACGATGACCGGCTGCGCGGTGCGGTTGGCGAACGCGGTCGTGCGGACCACGATCTCCGGCTCGCACAGCACGTCGTCGTCCATGAACAGGACGTTGGCGTGCTCGGCCCCGTCGACCTCCATGACCTCGTACAGGCCGCGGGTGAAGCCGCCCGCGCCGCCGAGGTTGGGCTGGCGGATGTAGCGCAGCTTGTCGCCCAGCGCGGCGGCGACCTCGGCGAACCGGGGGCGCGACTCGACCGGGTCGCTGCCCTGGTCCACCACGTACACCGCGTCGACCAGGCCGAGCGGCTCCTGGTCGGAGGCCAGGGCCGCCATCGTGTTGAGGCAGTCCTCGACCCGGTTGAACGTGCAGATGACGACGGCGGTCGGCCGGACCTTCCGCGGCGGCGCGACCGTCCACCGAACGTGCTCGACCACGAGCTGGTGCTCACCGGTGGCGACGTCGAACCACAGGCCGCCGCCGTCGGTGAACTTGTCGATCTTGGCCGTGAGGGTGACGACCCGCTCCCGCGCGTCCGAGACCTGCTCGGCGACGACGGTCCGGGTCTCCCCCTCCGCGTCGGAGGCCACGATCGACACGGTGCCCGAGCCGGTGAGGGTCAGGCTCAGCTCCACCTCGGTGCTGACGCACCACCGCTGCCAGTAGGTGGCCGGGAACCGACCGAAGTAGGTGTTCATCGACACCGCGGCGTGCGGGTGCACGACCAGGCGGTGCCGATCGCGGTCGGCGATCCCCTGCGCGACCTCGGCGTAGAGGTCCTCCGAGACGATCTGCGACGGCCCGGCGAACAGGCCGCGCTGCGCCAGCAGTCTCTCCGGGGCCTCGTGCTCGACGAGGGTGGAGTTGCCCGACATAACCGAATCAGTCCTCCAGCGAACCGTCCAGCGCCCGACCGGAGGTCAGGTGCGGGGCGATCTTGTTGTCGAACACGCTCAGCGCCGAACCGATCGCCATGTGCATGTCCAGGTACTTGTAGGTGCCCAGTCGACCACCGAAGACGACGTTACGCTCGGCGGCTTCCTTGCGCGCGAGCTCGCGGTACCGCTCCAACTTCGCCCGGTCCTCGGGCGTGTTGATCGGGTAGTACGGCTCGTCGTCCTTCTCGGCCGCCCGGGAGAACTCCCGCACGATGACCGTCTTGTCCGACGGGTAGTCGCGCTCGGGGTGGAAGTGCCGGAACTCGTGGATCCGAGTGTAGGGCACGTCCGCGTCGTTGTAGTTCATGACGGCGGTGCCCTGGAAGTCGCCGACCGGCAGCACTTCCTGCTCGAAGTCGAGCGTGCGCCAGCCGAGCCAGCCCTCGCTGTAGTCGAAGTACCGGTCCACCGGGCCGGTGTAGACGATCGGGGTGCCGGCCGGGATCTCGGCCCGCACGTCGAAGAAGTCGGTGTTCAGCCGCACCTCGATGTTCGGGTGGTCGGCCATCTTCTGCAACCACGCGGCGTACCCGTCGACGGGCAGGCCCTCGTAGGTGTCGTTGAAGTACCGGTTGTCGAAGGTGTAGCGCACCGGCAGGCGGCTGATGACCGCCGCGGGCAGCTCCTTCGGGTCGGTCTGCCACTGCTTGGCGGTGTAGTCGCGCACGAACGCCTCGTAGAGCGGGCGGCCGATGAGCGAGATCGCCTTCTCCTCCAGGTTCTGCGCTTCCTTGGAGTCGATCTCCGACGCCTGTTCGGCGACCCACGCCCGCGCCTCTTCCGGGCTGAGGTAGCGGCCCAGGAACTGCGAGATCAGGCCCAGGCCCATCGGGAACTGGTACGCCTGGCCGCCGTGCATGGCGAACACGCGGTGCTGGTAGCCGGTGAACTCGGTGAACTGGTTGACGTACTCCCAGACCCGCTTGTTCGACGTGTGGAACAGGTGCGCGCCGTAGCGGTGCACCTCGATCCCGGTCTCCGGCTCGGCCTCGGAGTAGGCGTTGCCGCCGAGGTGCTCCCGCCGCTCCAGGACCAGCACCCGCTTGCCGAGCTGGGACGCGGTCCGTTCCGCGACGGTCAGCCCGAAGAACCCGGAACCGACGACGATCAGGTCAAATCCATCGAAGCTCACGAAGGATGAGGCTACCGGCTGCGCTCGTGGGCGCTTGAGCCAGGTCCTGCCCCGACGACCGGGTTACCGACCGGTAAACGGCTCACGAGGAGCGCACCGACGACGGGTCGCCGAGCCGCTGCGCGCCCACCGACCGCTCCAGTTCGACCACCCGTGCCCGGAGCGCTTCGTGCTGGTCCTCCAGCTCCCCGCGCTGCAACGCGATCTCCTCGACCGCGGTGCGCACCTCCTCCTCCAGCCGGCCCACCTCGGTGCTGAGGTGCAGGGCCACCAGGCCGAGGACGCCGACCGCGAGGAACAGGACGAAGTTCGACGGCGTGATGATCCCGGTGATTCTGGTGAGGAATTCGGGAACACCGGGAACGGCGGCCAGCACGGCCACGCCGATCGCCAGGAACAGCCAGATGCTCGCGTACTTCTCGCGCAGCTTCCGGCGCCGCATCATGTCGAAGACGAGCAGGACCACGAAAAGCGCGACGATGATGCTCAACAAACGCCACGAAGCCATCACGACCTCCTAGACGGCATCGGATTGGTGGGGGGGGGGGGGGGGGGGCCCCCCGCCGCCGAGACCACGCGCGCCCACGCCCCCCGCCGGCCGCAGCCCCACACCACGAGGGGGAGCGCGG
>NZ_JBHYXZ010000008.1:0-59374 GCF_042752395.1 Actinosynnema sp. NPDC059335
GCCTGCGGCGGCGCGCGGCCAGGTGCGATTAACGTTGCACCGACTCCCCGCATCGCGGCACGCCGGGCTCCCGCTCCGCTCCGCCCGTCGGCCGCGCGCGGAGTCGGTGCACGTGGCCGGGACAGCGGCGCGTCACGCGGATGCAAGCTGCCGCCGAATCACTTCCAGCCACCAGGATCGGGGCGATCGCGCGGTCACACACCTGCCAGCGCTGGGCACGGCGATCGACTGCCGCGACGGCTCCGCCGCCTTGCCATCGACACGTGCCCCCACCGCATTCAGGGGTTCAGTGTGTAGCGTTCTCGCATGGCTACGACATGCGGATGGTGCGGTTCACGCTCCCACATGACACCAGTAGGCGCCGTCACGACGATCGACTACGACTACGGAAGCGCCGTCGTCGTGATGGGCACTTTCGCGTGCGATGAATGCGATCATTTCAGCATCGGCTTCGCCCACAGTGAGCGGGCAAATGTACCAAATCCAAAAACGTGGATAGAATACATGGCCACTCACGACAGTCTTAAATGGATCCCTGCCAAGGGGACCCCGAAACCATACGAAGACGTACCGCAGCATATCGCAGCCGCCGCCTCCGAGGCCCATGAATGCCATGGAATTGGAGCGTATCGAGCGGCCGTTCAGATGGCACGATCAGTTGTTGAGGCAACCGCAAAAGAGAAAGGAATAACCAAGGGGACACTCGTTCAAAAAATCGACGAAATGGATACACAGAGACTGCTTCGACCACATATCAGGGAAGCCGCCCATGAGATCAGACACCTAGGCAACGAAATGGCTCACGGCGACTTCGTACAACCAGTCACCGAAGAGGAGTCCGAAGAAACTTTGGGACTTATGGCAGAGATTCTGAACGAGGTCTTTCAGTCGCCTGCCCGCGTCGAACGGCGCAAGCAGGCGAGAGCTGCACGCAATCAACCCTAGTCGTTGTGACGACTTCGATGACGCCCGTGCCCCTCGCGTGCCCCAACTCAGGGTCAACCGCGGTCAATCAGGGGTACGGGCGGTCAGATGGCCGGTGAAGGTGCCGGTCAGAGGCTTAGCTGGTCAGGAGCTTGATCGCTGCCAGACCTTCCAAGCTGGTCATGCGGGTTCGATTCCCGTCACCCGCTCTCTACTCTTCCCGCTGGTAGAGCCCTCACGGACCGTCCTTTTAGGGCGGTCTTTCGCTTCCTGCGGATCTTCCGTGCCCCTCGCGTGCGGGGAGACGAGCGCGGCGTGGGTGGAACTGTGCCCACCCAGTCCGTGAGTCCGCCCTCGGCGAGCGCCTGGGCCAGACGTGGCAACGCGTCACGATCAACGACCGGAGCCGCGTTGCCGAGCCGGAACTCCACCCTCCCGGCGAACACCAGCGGCTCGGCCCGGATCGGCAGGTCTGCGGTGACATGCCAACGGACCGTGTCAGCCACCGGGGTCACGCGGACTTGACGCATCCTTGTCGCGCGCAGGCTGTACCCGACCTTCGCCCGGCACCGGTGCCGGGCACCACCGTGGCTTCCTCGGCACGCCTGGTCGTCAACACTCGTTGCTACGCAACGGCTTCGGCCTCGACCAGATCGCCAAGGCGACCGGCGTGAACGCTGGATAAACCTCCACCGACCCCCGTGTCCCCGGCACCTCGCGGCCTGGTCGACAACCCAAGCCTGATCAAGACCTACAACGACCCCAACATCGTCGTAGCCGTGACCGCGTTCGCCCAAGACGACCAAGGCCGCCTGCTCATGATCCGCCGCACCGACAACGACCTCTACTCCATCCCCGGCGGAGCCCAGGACGTAGGCGAGACCATCAGCCACACCGTCATCCGCGAGATCAAAAAAGAGACCGAGAACCGGCCGAAGCCCTACTTCGCCACCTGACCGTGCCCGAACTCCCGTAGACGCTCCTCAGTCCTCTCGACCGCGGCCACCAACTCCGGCTCAGCCTGCCCGATGAATACGGTCACGACGTCTTCCGACCCATAGCGCTCGCGGATCTCAGCGAGCCGATCACCTACGGTCGTCGTTTCGCCATCTGGACTGGTCGTCATATCTGCCCACCAGAGCGCATCGCGCACCGCGGACTGCTCGTCCTCCCACGAAGCCAACTCCGCTGACAGCCCTCTCAACCGTCGAGCAACGACAGCGCAAGCCGGCTTCAGCCATCGAGTGGGCCGCGCGCGACCAGACCCAGCCCGGCACCCTGGGCAGCTTGGCGGGGTCCCGGACAATGAACGAGTGGCGATGAGCAGGGACCGGTGGGGAGCGGATTGAGGGTGGAGGGATCGGTGTGGGGCTGGTGATCGGATTGGCTGCTGTGGGGGATTAGGGCCAGTGGGGTGATCACGGGTGGAGATTCACGCGGTTGGGGGTGGTGGATTGGGTTGACTTGGGTTCGGTGGAGCGTTTTAAGCTTTCGGCGACGGGTTGAGGTCATTACCCCGATGGCACGTGCGAGGCCCGTCGAGAGGGTTGCGGGAAGTGGTGAAGGGCTGGGACGGCTTCCCGCAACTCCGATCACAGGAGACCGCAAGTGATCCGCCACGTCGTCGGCCACGGAGCTTCCGCGATCAGGCGGTCGGGTTCCACCCGGTTCCACTGAGGCCAGGACGGGTCGCTCACGGCGTCCGTCAACGAGGTCGTCCAACGTCCATTGGAAATGAATTGGGAAATAGCGCAGGATCCATTCGGCGTATTCCGCGCATAGGCCGTCTCCGGGGCTAGCGACGGGACGACGTGGGCGGGCTGGCGGTCATGGTGGCTGCGGGCGTCGGGGTAGTCGTAGTGGTACGCCGGTCAGTCCACACCGGACCGCTACGATCGGGGGCCGCGGCTCTCGGTCGCCTGTGAGCCACGACGCTTCGGCCAGACGAATAGGTCCCACGTCGCCTCATGATGGGACCATGCGCCTGAACCAGATCGTGGTGGACTGCCCCGACCCGTCCCGGCTCGTGCGGTTCTGGGCCGGGCTGCTCGGGGGCGAACCGGTCCTCCGCGCGCACGGGTGGGCGCACGTCGTGCCGCCGGGTTGGCCGCGCCTCTCGTTCCAGCCCGTGCCCGAGCCGAAGGCCGTGAAGAACCGGCTGCACCTGGACATCGACGTCCCCGACATCGCCGCCGCGACGCGGAGGGCCACCGGACTGGGGGCGACCGCGCTGGGCGGCGTCCACACCGACGAGCAGGGCAGCTTCCAGGTGCTCCGCGACCCCGCCGGCAACGAGTTCTGCTTCGTCACGCCCCGCTAGGGCGCTCAGGACGACACCGCGCGCCACAAAGCCTCGCCGAAGCGGATCGCCAGCACCACCATGAGGAAGCCGATGCCGAAGGTCACCAGGCACCTCAGGACCACGCGCAGGTTCCTCACGCGCACAGTCTGCTCCCCGGACGGCCGATCACCGGCCGGTTCCGGGAAACCGGCGCGCGTGCCGGAATTGGGTTCGCGCGTGAACGCCCGGCAGCGTATGAACGGGAGATGGCGCTCACCATCCGCACCCTGGCCGCGGACGAACTCGCGGCGTACCAACGCGTCCTCAACTCCGCCTTCCTCGCCGACAGCGTCGAGGACCAGCTCGAACGGTGGCGTGACCTGTTCGAGCCGGACCGCTACCACGCCGTGTTCGACGGCGACGAGCTGATCGGCGGCGGTGGCGTCCAGACCCGCGACATCACCGTGCCGGGCGCGGGTCCGCAGCCCCTCGCCGCGGTCACGGCGGTCGCCGTGAAACCGGGGCACCGCCGCCGCGGCGTGCTCACCCGCGTGATGCGGGCGCAGCTGCACACCCTGCACGACGAGGGCAGGGAGGCCGTCGCCGCGCTGTGGGCGTCGGAGGCGGCGATCTACCCCCGCTTCGGGTACGGGCTCGCCAGCGAGTTCGCTCGGCTGTCCGTGCCGGGTGACGCGGCGTTCCGCCCCGGCGTGTCGATCGACGGCGAGCGGGTGCGCGAGGTCTCGCGGGACGAGGCCATGCCGTTCATGAAGACCGTGTACGACGAGCTGCGGCCGGGCCGAACAGGGTGGCTGAGCCGCACGGACGCCGCCTGGGACGCCTACTTCGCCGACACCGAGCAGGACCGTGACGGGCTCACGGCGTACCGCTACGCGGTGCACCCGCAGGGTTACGCGGTCTACCGGGTCAAGCAGGACTGGCAGGAACGCGGCCCGCGCAACGAGCTGCACGTGCGGGAGATCGCGGCCCGCACGGACGAGGCGTACGCGGCGCTCTACCGGTACCTGCTGGACCTCGACCTGGTGGGCGAGTTGAAGTTCTACACCGCCTCGGACGACCCGGTGCTGCACCTGCTGGACGACGTGCGGCTCGCGCTGCGCAGCCGGTCCGACGCGCTGTGGGTGCGGCTGGTGGACGTCGACCGCGCGCTCGCCGGGCGGCGCTACAACTCCGACGTGGACGCCGTGCTGGAGGTGTCGGACGAGTTCTGCCCGTGGAACGCGGGCCGGTGGCGGCTCACGGTGAAGGACGGCACGGCGACCGTGCAGCGGGTGGACGACGACCCGGACGTCGTGCTCGACGTGCAGGCGTTGGGCGCGGCCTACCTGGGCGGGACGCGGTTGACGACGCTGGCCCGCGCCCAGCGGGTGAGTGAGGTCACGGACGGTGCGCTGAACGCCTTGTCACATGCGTTCCTGGGTGATCGGGAGCCCCACTGCACGGAGGTGTTCTGACCGTTTCGGGAACCTCCGCACCGTGCGTGGCGTTTTCCGGGCATCAAGCATCGGGAGGGTCGATGACCACCACGATCGTGTTGCTCGTGCTGCTCGCCCTGGCCGGGGTGATCTGGTACTCGGCCCGGTCCGCCGCGGAGAAGCGCCGCCGGGAGCTGGAGGACGCCCAGGCCGAGGCGCGCCGCTGGGTGGAGCGGCTGGGCGGCCAGGTGATGAACCTGACCGGCACGGACGTCGCGTCGCAGCAGGCGCTGGCCGACGCGTCCGAGCGGTTCACCGCGGCGGGGTCGCAGATGGAGCAGGCGCGCACGGTGGAGCAGTGCCGCCTCGTCACGCAGACCGCGATGGAGGGCCTGTACTACGTGCGGGCCGCGCGCGTCGCGATGGGCCTCGACCCCGGCCCCGAGCTGCCGGACCTCACCGGCCAAAGCCGCGCGGGCAAGGTCTCGGAGGAGCGGGACGTCACGGTGGAGGGCCACCGGTACGTCGCCTCGCCGCAGCCGGGCGCGCAGACGCCGCACTACTACCCCGGCGGTGTCGTGGCGGGCCGGCCGGTACCGCAGGGCTGGTACTCCGAGCCGTGGTGGAAGCCCGCGCTCGTGGCCGGCGCGTGGACGTTCGGGTCGATGATGCTGTTCAACGCGATGTTCGTCGGCATGGTCGGGGTGCCCGCGGCCGTGGCGGCCGGTGACGACGGCGGCGGCGACGGTGGGGACGGCGGCGACGCGGGTGGCGACGCCGGGGACGCCGGTGGTGACTACGGCGGCGATTACGGCGGCGACTTCGGCGGCGGCGACTGGGGTGGCGGCGGCGACTTCGGCGGCTTCGACATCTGACCCGGTCAGGCCGCTTGGCAGGTCGGGCACCAGTAGAGGTTGCGGCCGGCCAGCTCGGCGGCGGCGACGGGCGTGCCGCAGACCAGGCACGGTTGACCGGTGCGGCGGTAGACGTACACCTCGCCGCCGTGCCGGTCCTGGCGCGGCGCGCGGCCGGTGACCTCGGGCAGGTGCTCGGGCCGCACGGTGTCGATGCGACCGACCTTCACGCCGGCGCGCATGAGCACGACCAGGTCGAGCCACAGGTCGTCCCACAGCGCCCGGTCGATCGCGCGGCCCGCCACGTACGGGTGAACGCCGTGCCGGAACAGCACCTCGGCGCGGTAGACGTTGCCGACGCCCGCGAGCACGGTCTGGTCCATCAGCAGCACCGCGATCGACTGGCGGGACCGGGCGATGCGCGCGTAGGCCCGGTCCGGGTCGGCGTCGCCGCGCAACGGGTCCGGGCCGAGCCGGGCGTGCAGGGCGTCCACCTCGACGTCGGTCAGGACCTCGCAACGCGTCGGGCCGCGCAGGTCCGTCCAGTGGGTGGGACCGACGAGCCGCATCCGCACCGCGCCGACCGGGTCCGTCACCGGGTGGGGCGATTCGGTGAACGTGCCGTAGAGGCCCAGGTGGACGTGCACGGTCGCGTCGGGGCCGTAGACGTGGAACAGGTGCTTGCCGTGCGCCTCGGCCCGTTCGAAGAGCCGGCCGTCCACGAGGGACGCGGAGAACTTGCCCTGCGGGCTCGACACCCGGACCGTCGAGCCCGCGTACCGCCGCTGGTGCAGCCGGGCCAGGCGGTGCAGCGTGTGGCCTTCGGGCATCAGGGCAGGGCCGGCGCCTCGCCGGTGCGCTCGTACTCGCCGAGGATGGCGATGCGGCGGGCGTGCCGCTCCTGCCCGGAGAACGGGGTCGCGAGGAACGCCTCGACGATCGCGAACGCCTCCTCGGTGGTGTGCATCCGGCCGCCGATGCCGATGAGCTGGGCGTCGTTGTGCTCGCGGGCCAGCTTCGCGGTCTCGACGCTGTAGGCCAGCGCGGCCCGCGCGCCCGGCACCTTGTTCGCGGCGATCTGCTCGCCGTTGCCGGAGCCGCCGATGACGATGCCCAGGCTGCCCTCGTCCGCGACCACGCGGCGGGCGGCCTCGATGCAGTACGGCGGGTAGTCGTCCTCCGCGTCGTACTCGGCCGGTCCGACGTCGACCACCTCGTGGCCCGCGTCGGTCAGGTGCTTGACGAGATGGGTCTTCAGCTCGAAGCCCGCGTGGTCCGATCCCAGGTAAACGCGCACGTCAGCAAGTCTGCCATCCTGGGCCGGGTGTTCGGACAAGAGGGTTCCCGGCTCCGGCTGGAATGGGGTGTCGACGGCGTGACCGCGCTCGGCGGGCGGTGCGCGGTGCTGGTGGTCGTGGACGTGCTGTCGTTCTCCACGGCGGTGGACGTCGTGGTCGCGCGCGGGGGCGCGGTGCGGCCGGTGCACTGGGCCGACCGGGCCTCGGCGGCCCCGCCGGCCGACCGGTCGTGGACGTTGCGGCCGTCGTCGTTGGTGTCGGTGCCGCCCGGCGAGGTGCTGGAGCTGGCGTCGCCGAACGGCGCGACGCTGTGCTCGGTGGCGGCGTCGACGGGCTCGATCGTGCTGGCCGGGTGCCTGCGCAACGCGCGGGCGGTGGCCGCGGCGGCGCGGTCGTTGGCGGCGGGCGGGCCGATCGGGGTCGTGCCGGCCGGGGAGCGGTGGGGCCTGAACCTGGCGGAGTCCGACGGGGCCGGGCCGCTGCGGCCGGCGGTGGAGGACCTGCTGGGCGCGGGCGCGGTGATGGCGGCGCTGCTCGGGTACGGGTCGGCGTCGGTGGAGGCCGCCCTGGCGGCCGAGATGTACGCGCGGGCGTCCGTGGCGGACGTGCTGGCGGGCTGCGTGTCGGGCCGGGAGCTGATCGCCGCCGGTCACGCGGGCGACGTGGCCCTGGCCGGCGAGGTCGACGTCAGCACCGCCGTCCCCCGCCTGACCGACGGCGTCCTGCGCGCCTGACCCCAACCCGCGAGAGTCCAACGCCCACCGCGCGAGAGTCCAACGCCCACGCACCCCGAGTTCAACGCTCGACGCACACGTCCCGGCGCTGGGCGTTGAATTCAGGTGGCGTGAACGTAGGACTCTCGCGGTGTGGGTGTCGGACTCTCGCGGTCGCGTGGACCGGATCAGCGCTGGACGGACTTCACCTCGGTGAACTCGTCCAGGCCGTGCGCGCCGAACTCGCGCCCGTTGCCGGACTGGCGGTAGCCGCCGAACGGGGCGCGGGTGTTGAACGCGGCGCCGTTGATGTCCACCTGGCCCGTGCGCAGGCGCTTGGCCACGGCCAGCGCGCGCTCGGGGTCGGCGGAGAAGACGGCGCCGCCCAGGCCGTAGATGGTGGAGTTCGCGATGCGCACGGCGTCGTCCTCGTCCGCGTACGGCATGACGGACAGCACCGGCCCGAAGATCTCCTCCTGCGCGATCGCCATGTCCGGCCGCACGTCGCCGAACACGGTCGGCGCGACGTGGAAACCCCGCTCCAGCGGTCGCTCGGGGCCGCCGAGGGCGAGCTTCGCGCCCTCCTCGACGCCGCGCCGGATGTAGCCGACGACGCGGTCGCGCTGGGCCGCCGACACCGCCGGGCCGAGGCGCGTGCCGGGCAGGGAGGGGTCGGCCGGCTCGTACTTGGCCGCGGCCGCGACGGCGATCTCCACCGCCTCGTCGTGCCGGTCGGCGGGCACCAGCAGCCGGGTCCACGCGCTGCACGCCTGCCCGTTGTTCATGTACGCGTTGGCGACGCCGATCTTCACCGCGCGGGTCAGGTCGGCGTCGTCGAGCACCACGTTCGCCGACTTCCCGCCCAGCTCCAACGCCACCCGCTTGACCGTCTCGGCGGCGAGCGCGGCCACCCGCCGACCGGCCCGCGTCGAACCCGTGAACGACACCATGTCCACCATCGGGTGACTGGCCAACGCCTCGCCGACCACCGGGCCGAAGCCGTGGACCAGCGAGAACACGCCCGGCGGCACACCGGCGTCGGAGAGCACCGAGGCCAGCAGGTCGGCGGTGAGCGGGGCCAGCTCGCTCGGCTTGAGCACCACCGCGTTGCCCGCGGCCAGGGCGGGCACGACCTTCGCGACCATCTGCTGCAACGGGAAGTTCCACGGGGTGATCGCGGCGACCACGCCGACCGGCTCGCGCAGCACCAGCGAGTTGCCGATCTCCTCGCCGTCGAAGTAGCCGCCCGCCAGCACGTCCGCCACGCCCCGCGCGATGCCCACCGGGTTCGGCACCTGCACGCGGGAGGCGAACGTGATGGGCGTGCCCATCTCCTTCGTCATGGTCGCGGCGAACTCCTCGGCCCGCGCCTCCAGCGCGTCCGCGACCGACCGCACCAGGGCGAGCCGGGTCTCCAGCGGCGTCGCCGACCACGCCGGGAACGCGGCGACCGCCCTGGTCACGGCCGCGTCCACGTCACCGGTCGTGCCGGCGCGGACGGTGCCGACGACTTCTTCGGTGGTCGGGTTGACGACCTCGATCACGGCGGACTCCCCGGAGACGGTGTGACACCCCTGGACGAAACGTGCCCAAGAGTGTCACACCGAGCGCGTCAGGAGAAGTCCAGGCCGCCGGTCCGCGTCCGCTTCAGCTCGAAGAAGTACGGGTAGCCGGCCAGCGCCCGCGCCCCGTCGAACACCCGCACCGCGTCCTCGCCGCGCGGGATCTTCGTCAGCACCGGCCCGAAGAACGCCACGCCGTCGATGTGGATCGTGGGCGTGCCGACGTCCTCGCCGACCGGGTCCATGCCGCGGTGGTGGCTGGCGCGCAGCTCCTCGTCGTGCTCGTCGGTGTGCGCGGCGGCGGCCAGCTCGGCGGGCAGGCCGACCTCCTCCAGCGCCAGCGCGATGGCCTTGTCGTACTCGCGGTCCTTGCCCAGGCCCTCGTTGTGGATCTTCGTGCCGAGCGCGGTGTAGAGGTCGCGCAGCACGCCGTCGCCCTTGAGCTTGGCCGCGGCGATCGCGACGCGCACCGGGCCCCAGCCCTGGTCGAGCATGGCGCGGTAGTCGGCGGGCAGGTCACGGCCCTCGTTGAGCACGGACAGGCTCATGACCCGGAAGTTCAGGTCGAGGTCGCGCTGCTTCTCCACCTCGAGGATCCACCGGGACGAGATCCACGCGAACGGGCAGATCGGGTCGAAGTAGAAGTCGACCTTCGTGCGTCCCTCTGTCGACATGCGGTGTCCCTCCGTGGCTGTTCGTGTGCACGGCGCGCCGGCGCCGGCGCTCCAATCGTGCACAACCGGCCGGCCCCGCGCAGTCTTCCCTCGGACGCCAGTCCACTTCCGGGGGTCCCACGTGATTGGATGCGACTGTCGTGTTCACCGACTCGACACCCAGTCCCGTTCCGACGAGGCCGGCGCCGAGGTCCCGCGGCGTCGGCAGACGAGGTGACCAGTGGCGGCACCCAACCTCACCCGCGACCAGGCGCAGCAGCGGGCTGCGCTTCTGGAAGTCGACTCCTACCGGATCGAGTTGGACCTGACCGACGGCGGCGGGAAGCCCGGCTCGGACACGTTCCGCTCCACCACGACGATCGCCTTCCGCAGCCGCACCCCCGGCGCGTCCTCGTGGGTCGACATCGTGGCCGCCAACGTGCACCGCGCCGTGCTCAACGGGCACGAGCTGGACGTCTCCGCGTACCGCGAGGAGGACGGCGTCCACCTGCCCGAGCTGGCCGAGGTCAACGAACTGACCGTCGAGGCCGACTGCCGGTACATGAACACCGGCGAGGGCCTGCACCGGTTCGTCGACCCGGTGGACGGCGAGGTCTACCTGTACTCGCAGTTCGAGACGGCGGACGCCAAGCGCATGTTCGCCTGCTTCGACCAGCCCGACCTCAAGTCGGTCTACGACCTCACGGTGACCGCGCCGCACCACTGGAAGGTCGTCTCCAACGCGGCGATCGAGTCCACTGTGGACGGTCCGGGCGGCGCGGACACGCACGTCTTCGCCACCACCAAGCCCATGTCCACGTACCTGGTCGCGCTGGTCGCCGGCCCGTACGCGGAGTGGCGCGACGAGTTCAGCGACGGCGACACCACCATCCCGCTGGGCATCTACTGCCGCGCGTCGCTCGCCCCGCACATGGACGCCGAGCGGCTGTTCACCGAGACCAAGCAGGGTTTCGGCTTCTACCACCGCGCGTTCGGGGTGACCTACCCGTTCGGCAAGTACGACCAGTGCTTCGTGCCCGAGTTCAACGCGGGCGCGATGGAGAACGCCGGCTGCGTCACGTTCCTGGAGGACTACGTCTTCCGCAGCCGCGTCACCCGCTACCTGTACGAGCGCCGCGCCGAGACCGTGCTGCACGAGATGGCGCACATGTGGTTCGGCGACCTGGTGACCATGCGCTGGTGGGACGACCTGTGGCTGAACGAGTCGTTCGCCACCTGGGCGTCGGTGCTGGCGCAGGCCGAGGCGACCGAGTACCGGCAGGCGTGGACCACGTTCGCCAAGATCGAGAAGTCGTGGGCGTACCGGCAGGACCAGCTCCCGTCCACGCACCCCGTGGCCGCGGACATCCCCGACCTCCAGGCGGTCGAGGTCAACTTCGACGGCATCACCTACGCCAAGGGCGCGTCGGTGCTCAAGCAGCTCGTGTCGTACGTGGGGCTGGACAACTTCCTGTCCGGCCTGCGGGTGTACTTCGGCAAGCACGCCTGGGGCAACGCCACGCTGGCCGACCTGCTCAACGCGCTGGAGGAGGCGTCGGGCCGCGACCTGTCGTGGTGGAGCGCGCAGTGGCTGGAGACCACCGGCCTGAACCTGCTGCGCCCCAAGTTCTCGGTCGACGACGAGGGCCGGTTCACCGAGTTCGCCGTGCTCCAGGGCGGGGCCCGGCCGGGCGCGGGCGAGCTGCGCACGCACCGGCTGGCGATCGGCGTGTACGACTCGGACGACGACGGCAAGCTCGTGCGCACGCACCGGGTCGAGCTGGACGTGTCCGGCGAGCGCACCGAGGTGCCGGACCTGGTGGGCGTGCCGCGCGGCAAGCTGGTGCTGGTCAACGACGACGACCTCACCTACTGCACGATGCGGCTGGACGCCGACTCGCTGGCGTCCCTGATCGACCACATCGCCGACATCGCCGAGCCCCTGCCGCGGACGCTGTGCTGGTCGGCGGCGTGGGAGATGACGCGTGAGGCCGAGCTGAAGGCCCGCGACTTCGTGAACCTGGTGCTCGGCGGGTTGCAGGCGGAGACCGAGGTCGGCGTGGTGCAGCGGCTGCTGCTCCAGGCGCAGACCGCGCTGTCGTCGTACGCGGACGCGTCGTGGCGCGACGAGGGCTGGCGCAGGTTCACCACCCGCACGCTGGAGCTGGCCCGCGCCGCCGAGCCCGGCTCGGACCACCAGCTCGCGTTCGTCAACGCGCTGGCCGGGTCCGTGCTGGACGAGGCCACGCTGGCGGTCGTGCGCGGGTGGCTCGACGGCACGGACGTGCTCGACGGCCTCGACGTGGACACCGACCTGCGCTGGCGGCTGCTGCACGCGCTCGTCGCGCACGGCGCCGCCGGCCTGGACGAGATCCAGGCCGAGGAGGAGCGCGACCCGACCGCGACCGGCCACCGCAAGGCCGAGTCGGCGCGGGCGCTGCGGCCCACGGCCGAGGCCAAGGCCGAGGCGTGGGACCGCGCGGTGAACGACGACGAGCTGCCGAACGCGGTGTCGGAGGCGATCATCGCGGGCATCCAGCACCCCGGTCAGAAGGCGCTGCTCCAGCCGTTCGTGGCGCGGTACTTCGCCGACGTCGCCGACGTGTGGGAGCGCCGGTCGAGCGAGCGGGCGCAGTCGATGGTCGTCGGCCTGTTCCCCTCGTGGTCCATCTCGAAGGACACCGTGACGGCGGCCGACGAGTGGCTGGCCGAGGAGCGCCCGCCGGCCCTGCGGCGGCTGGTGTCGGAGGGCCGTGCGGGCATCGTGCGGGCCCTGGCGGCCCAGGAGTTCGACCGCTCCTGACGTTTCGCGTGCCGACGTGTGGTGCACCCAATCGTGGCACCACACGTCTTACAATTTGTAGTACGCTGTTCGCATGGGAACCATAACGTTCCGCCCGGACACCGAAACCGAACAGGCCTTGGCGACGTTGACGTCCGACGGCCGCAGCGCGTCGGCCGCGATCCGGGAAGCTCTGCTGCTGGCCGCCAAGGTGCGGCAGGCCGAGGAGTTGCGCGAGGAAGCGCTGGCCCTGGCCGCCGACCCGGACGACGTGGCCGAAGCACGCGCGGTCCTGGCCGACCTGGAGCCGTTGCGTGCGTGGTGAGATCTACCGCCTTCGCGCCCCCCGCAACGCCACCGGGCACGAACAGCAGGGCCGGCGCTACGCCGTTGTCGTCCAGTCGAACGCGTTGCCGTTGAGCACCTGGCTCGTCGCACCGACGTCCACTTCCGCCCGTCCGGCGTCGTTCCGCCCGGAGATCGAAGTGAACGGGCAGCCCACCCGCGTGCTCGTCGAGCAGACGACGGCCGTGGACCCCCAGCGCTTGGGCGACCTGGTGGGCAGGCTGACCCTGGACGAGTTGAACGAGGTCGACGCCGCGCTCCGCACCGTGCTCGACCTCTGACCCGACAATCCGACAACAGGTCGACGTGCGCGACGGGGCGGGGCCTCAGGCTTCGTCCCGTCGCGCGTCCGGGGCCGAGCGGGTGTCGCGGTCGTAGGCGTCGGCCCACCGGGCGAACACGTCGCGCGACTGGGCGGCGGTCAGGACGAGCTGGTCCAGCCGGCGCATCTTCACCTGGTAGGCGCTGACCGCGTCCGGGTCGTCGTGGAACACGGTCGCCGCCTCGGTCTCCGCGTACGCCAGCGGCTTGATCGGCGAGGCGAACGTCAGCACCGTCGCCGCGTGGCGCAGCGCCTCGTGCGACGGCGCGCTCATCGGCACGATCCGCGGGCTGATGCGCGCCCACCCGCACATCAGCGTCAGCCGCAGCATCTGGTCCCGCATCACCTTCGCGTCGCCCACGACGACCCGCAACGCGGCCTCGTGGATGTAGATGACCGTCTCCGGGCCGCCCGGCCTGCGCAGCGTGTCCTGCCGGTCCATGCGCGCCTGCGTCATCTCCCGGTCGTTGGTCAACGCGTACGCGTAGTCCTCGGTCTGCGCCAGGCTCGGCACCACCAGCGGCTCGTAGGTCGCCACGGTGCGCGCCGCGTGCTCGTGCATCGACAGCGCCGTGAGCGTGTCCGGCCACGGGTCGTGCAGCCGCAGAAAGCTGCCCGTGTCCAGTTCGCTGGCCAACGCCAGGATCCGGTCCCGCGTCGGTTTGTCCGCGCCGCACCGGCCGAGCAGCGTCCCGATTTCCCACGCGCTCGTGCCGCGACTGCCGGTTTCGAGTTTCGACAACTTCCCCAACGACCACCCCAACGCCTCGGCGACGTAACCGGAGGACAGCCGCGCCCGGTGTCGGACCCGGCGCAACTCCTCTCCCAATTCCCTGCTGCGGGCGGTGCTCAGCCGCGCAGGCGGCTTTTCTTCGGACTCCATCGACAACCCCGTTCACACTGCGAATGAAAAGGCACGGCGAGTGGTGGGCGCTGCGCACTCCCCGCGCGCTCCACCACCCGCCGTGCATGCCCGACCAGCGTGCGGACTGGCCGGTAGCTGGTGCACAACACCTTGGTCGGGCACGCAACAGCCGGTCAATACCCTTTTCGAGCGAGAGACTTGACCACCGGTCCAGCCTTAAGGTGCATTCCCATGAACCGCAATACCTCGAAGGCCATCGCTTTGGGAGCGCGCCTGCGCAACGCACGAAAGGCCAACAATCTCAGCCAACGCGCACTCGCAAAGAAGATTGGCATCGTACATTCGTTGCTCTCGCGCAACGAGAACGGCCTGCGCGTGCCGACGCGGACCGAAGTCATCCGCATCCTCGAACCCCTGCACATCTCCGAGCGGGATCGCGAAGAAATCCTCGCGATGACCGACGACCCGAGCGGATCACCCCTCGCGGTGATCGAGTTGCCCGAGCGCCGCGTGCAGCTCGCGGCCCTCGTGGAGGTCGAGCAGATGGCCAGGGAGGTGGTGAGCTGGGCACCGCTGATCATCCCCGGCCTGCTCCAGGTCAGCTCCTACACCCGCACGATCATGGAGGCCGCGCGCATCCCCGACGAGGAGGTGGCCACCCGCGTCGCGGTCCGGATGGGGCGGCGCGACATCCTCACCCGCCGCAACCCGGTCCGCTACACCGCCCTGATCGGCGAGGCCGTGTTGAGCCAGCGGATCGGCACCCGGGAGGTCATGGCCGAGCAGTTCGACCACCTGCTGATGATGAGCGCCCACGAGAACGTCGACCTGCGGATCGTGCCCACCGCCATCGGGTGGCACCGCGGGCTCGGCGGCGCGTTCATGCTGCTGAAATGCGACGGGACCGCGTTCGCGCACCTGGAGAACCCGGTCAGCTCGGTGTTCGTCCAGGAGCCCGCCACCGTAGCCGGCTTCGAGGCGTGCGTGCCAGAGTTGCTCAAGGTCGCGATGAGCCCGGAGCAATCGTTCGAACTCATCGCGAAGGAGGTGCAACGGACGACAGGAGTCGCATGACCGTGCGGTGGAAGAAGTCCAGCAAGAGCGTCAGCGACAGCGACTGCGTCGAGGTGGCCCACCACCTCGGCGCGGTGCGCGACAGCAAGAACCCCGACGTCGTCCTCGACGTCAGCCCGGCGCGCCTCAGGGCGTTCGTGAACGCGCTCAAGGCCCGCTGACGACGAAGGCCCCGGCGAGGTTCGCCGGGGCCTTCACGTCGTCGTGCGTCAGGCGGTCCTGGGCGCGTGGCCCGCCTGGTCGGTCAGCATCCGCAGGCCGCTCACCAGGCCGCCCGCGAGGTCGCCCTCCTTGAAGGAGGCGACCATGCTCATCACCGCGAGCTTCGCGCCGCGGTCGGCGATCCGGCGGTGGGACTCCTCGCCGGTCACCACCTCGACCCGGCGCTCACCGGGCGACACCGCGACGAGCACGGCGTGCGACGGGCGCGTGGTGCTCGCGTGCAGCTCCTCGGCCCGCGCGCGGGAGTCCGCCCCCAGCTCGCCGAGGTACACGCTGAAGTCCAGCCCGGTGGTGCGGCTGGCCAGCGTCAGCGCCTCGTCCAGGCTCGCGAGCTGCACCGGGGTGAACGGCAGGCTCGGGGCGTGCGGCTCGTACATCTTCGCGGCGGACACCCGGCCGCTGTTGGTGACGACCGTGCCGACCGGGAGGGTCGACGGGTCCACCTCCGCCTTCGTCAGCTCACCAGTTGCCACGGGCACCTCCCTTGGCGGTGCGGCCCTCGACCGGGGCCGGGACGGCCTGGTGCGCGCCGCCGGGCAGGCCCGCCGGGTTCGCGGTCCACCAGACGGGGGCGTAGTTCCACTCCTGGCCGGGCCGGTACCGCTGAATGCGGGTGGCCTTCGGCCTCAGCGTCAGTAGCGTGATCACGCCGTAGATGGCCAGCGGGATCAGCGCGAAGACGAGCACGGTCTCCACGATGGTCACGGCGGCTACGGTAACCGATCGGCCTGGTCACCTCAGGGCGAGGGGCACCCGTCTCCGCACTGGTGGGGGTCGGCCCCGGCGCGCGGGGTCGTCGGACCGCCCGGAGAACTGTGAACGAGCCCCCGCGGGCGCGGTTCGGGACTACGCGGAGGGCGGCGACCGCATCCCGGGACGCCGCCCCGGCCCGACCGGTGCACGGCTGTCCGTGATGTGGCCTCGCCACTTGGCATGTGCGTGTGTGATCCGCGTGACCCCTACCTGGGACGACGTCACTCTCGGTACTCATCGGTGCCGAATGCACTAGCTCTCCGGCTCGATCGTCGCAGCGCGTACGCCCGGTCGGCCTTCCCCCGGACGGAGGCGAATGGCGGCCGGTTTGGCGTCTTGTCCTGGGCCCACTCGGCTTCTAGCTTTTCACCTGTACGGGTCTTGCGCATCCGAATCCGGAGACCAATTCCCGCCCGATGAGTCTCGGAGGACACGACATGTACACCCTGAACCTCGTTCTGGTCGCCGCCCTCACCCTTTCGTCGTACACCCAATCGGAGCAGAGCGTTACCACTGTTCAGCCTCCGTCGGTGCAGGCCGACTCGGTCCGCATCACCTCCGAAGACTCCGTCCGGGCCACCAACGCCGGCTCCGTTCGCATCACCGGGGCGACGGACGGCTCCGTCCGGATCACGACCGTGGGGTCCGTGCGCATCACGTCCGGATCGGTGCGCATCACGTCCGGTTCCGTGCGCATCACGTCGGGATCCGTGCGCATCACGGACGACGGCCCGGAGCGGGTCGTGTCGGTGTGAGGGCGGGCGTCAGGCCGCGGGCTCGCCGAGGTAGGGCAGCCAGAGCGGGTCGGCCTCGGTGACGCCGGCCAGCAGCCGCCAGTGCGGCCCGCGGGGAGCGCTGGGCACCACGCGCAGCCGCCAGCCCAACTCCGAGAGGAGCTTGTCGGCCTTGCGGTGGTTGCACTTGGCGCAGCAGGCCACGCAGTTCGTCCACGAGTGGGGGCCGCCGCGGCTGCGCGGCACCACGTGGTCGATGGTCTCGGCGCGGCCGCCGCAGTACGCGCAGCGGTACCGGTCGCGGTGCATCAGCCCGGCCCGGGTGAGCGGCACGCGGCCGCGGTAGGGCACCCGCACGTAGTTCGCCAGCCGGATCACCGACGGGACGACCACCTGGGACGTCGAGGAGTGCACCACCGCACCCGCCGGGTCGCCGTGCACGACCTCCGCCTTCCCGCACACCACGAGCACCACGGCACGGCGCAGCGGCAGCGCGGTGAGGGGTTCGAACGTGGCGTTGAGGAGCAGCACCTTGCGCCTGCCCCAGGGCAGCGCCACGGGGGCCGGACCGGTTCCCTCCCCGCCGGCCACGGCGTGCACGGCGGTCGCCGAGAGCTGTTTTTGGCCGGACGGGACCGACGACGCGATCCCGGTGTTCACCAGGGCGCCGATCGGGGTGGGTTGTCGGTCTGGCACGCGACCACCTCCACCGGTTCAGCCATAGCAGACCACAGATCGACCCCAAAAATCACCTGTGATATGTGACGTGTCACGAAGCCGTGGGCGAAACCCGGGTGAACAGGCACCTATCGGTGATGGTTTTCATCACGCCGGCTACGCTGGGGAAGGTGACCGATGCTTCCCGCGCAGCGCTGCCTGCGACGATCACCTACCCCGACGCCCCGCGCCTCGACCTCGTCGAGGACCTGCACGGCCACGCGGTGGCCGATCCCTACCGGGCCCTCGAGGACGCTGCGGACCCCCGCACCGAGGCGTGGTCCGCCGCGCAGGACGCCCTGGCGCGATCGTGGCTGGACGCCCTGCCCGGCCGCGAGGCGCTGGCCGCCCGGCTCGGCGAGCTGATGCGGACCGGCTCCGTGGGCACGCCCGTGTGGCGGGCGGGGCGCGCGTTCTACACCCGGCGCGGGCCGGACCAGGACCACCCCGTGCTGTACGTGCTGGTGGACGGCGTGGAGCGGGTGCTGCTGGACGTGTCCGCGCTCGACCCGTCCGGGCGGACCACGCTCGACCGGTGGTCGCCCTCGCGCGAGGGCACCCGGCTGGCCTACCAGGTGTCCGTCGGCGGCGACGAGCACTCGTTGCTGCACGTCGTGGACGTGGACACCGGGGAGCTGCTGGACGGGCCGATCGACCGCTGCCGGTACTCGCCGGTGGGCTGGCTGCCCGGCGGCGAGGAGTTCTTCTACGTGCGGCGGGTGGACCCGGCGCTGGTGCCCGAGGACGAGCGGCAGTTCCACCGGCGGGTGTGGCGGCACCGGGTGGGCTCGCCCGCGTCCGAGGACGTGAACGTGCACGGCGACGGGCTGGACCACACCTACTACTACGGGCTGTCGCTGTCGGAGGACGGCCGGTGGCTGCTGGTGAACGGCGCGCCCGGCACCGTGCGGCGCGACTCGGTGTGGATCGCGGACCTGCACGGCTCCGGCGAGCTGCGGCCGGTCGTGCTGGACTCCGACGACGTGCAGTGCACCGCGTCGGTCGAGCCGGACGGGCGGCTCTACCTGCGCACGAGCCGCGACGCGCCCCGGTTCCGGCTGTGCGTGGCCGACCCGGAGCGGCCGACGGAGTGGACCGAGCTGGTGGCCGAGCAGCCCGACTCGGTGCTGGACGCGGTGACGTGGCTGGACGGGTCGCTGGTGGTGCTGCGGACCCGGCACGCGGTGTCGGAGCTGCACCTGCACTCCCCCGTGACGGGCGAGCACCTGCGGGAGATCCCGCTGCCGGGGACGGGGTCGGTGCACGGGTTGTCCACAGCCGACGCGGCGACCGTTGCGGACCGGGACGTGCTGTGGTTCGGCTGGTCGGACTTCACCACGCCCTTGTCGGTGTACCGGTACTCGCTCTCGGAGGGCCGGACGGAGCTGCACGCGGCGGCACCCGGAACGGTGACCCTCCCCGAGTTGTCCACACAACAGGTCTCGTACACGTCATCCGACGGCACGGTCGTGCGAATGTTCGTGGTGTCCGGCGCGCGGCAGCCGGACCTGCCCCGGCCGGCGCTGCTCACCGGCTACGGCGGGTTCGCGGTGGGCCGCGGTCCGGGGTACAGCGCGACCACGCTGGCGTGGGTCGAGGCGGGCGGCGTCTGGGCGCACGCGTCGTTGCGGGGCGGTGACGAGGAGGGTGAGGAATGGCACCGGGCGGGCATGCGGGAGCACAAGCAGAACGTGTTCGACGACTTCCACGCGGCGGCCGAGCGGCTGATCGCCGACGGCTGGACCACGCCGCAGCAGTTGTCGATCATGGGCGGGTCGAACGGCGGGCTGCTGGTCGGGGCGGCGCTGACCCAGCGGCCGGAGCTGTACGCGGCGGTCGTGTGCTCGGCGCCACTGCTCGACATGGTCCGTTACGAGAACTTCCTGCTGGGGCGGCTGTGGGCCGAGGAGTACGGCTCCGCGTCGGTGCCCGAGGAGCTGGAGTGGCTGCTGGCCTACTCCCCGTACCACCGGGTCCGGCCGGGCGTTGAGTACCCTTCGGTGCTGTTCACGGTCTTCGAGTCGGACAGCCGCGTGGACCCCAACCACGCCCGGAAGATGTGCGCGGCGCTGCAACACGCGACGTCGAGTGATCCGACCAAGCACCCGGTGCTGCTCCGCCGCGAGACCGAGGTGGGGCACGCGGGCCGATCGGTGAGCCGGTCGGTCGGCCTGGCCGTGGACCAGTTGACCTTCTTGGCCTGGGCGACCGGCCTGGAGTTGTGAGCGGAGGACTGAGCTGGTGCTGGAGGACGTGGAGTCGACCCTCGCCGTCGAGTGGTGGGTGGTCAACGGGCCCAAGATCGCCGAGGGTGCGTTGCGGATCGCCTTGACGGTGATCATCGCGGTGGTGGTCCGGTTCCTGCTCCGCCGGTTGATCGACCGGATGACCCGAGGCAACGGCGGGCGCAAGCCGAAGCTGCTCAAGCCGCTGCGGGAACGCGCGCCGCAGGCGTTGGGCGCGCTGGTCTCCGAGCGGCGCGAGCAGCGGGCCAAGACGATCGGCTCGGTGCTCAAGTCGTTCGTCACGATCATCGTGTTCGGCGTGGCGTTCATCCAGGTGCTGACCGAGCTGGGGATGAATCCCGCGCCGATCCTGACCTCGGCGGGCATCCTCGGCGTGGCCCTCGGTTTCGGCGCGCAGAACCTGGTCAAGGACTTCCTGTCCGGCATGTTCATGATGCTGGAGGACCAGTACGGCGTCGGGGACGTGGTGGACCTCGGGCCGGCGACCGGCACGGTGGAGGCGGTGGCGCTGCGGATCACCACGATCCGCGACACCAACGGCACCGTCTGGTACGTCCGCAACGGCGAGATCATGCGGGTCGGCAACTCGTCCCAGGGCTTCGCGGTGGCCGTGGTCGACCTGCCGCTCGCCTACGGCGCGAACCTGGCCTCGGCCACCGAGGTGCTGACCCGGGCCGTGACCGAGGCGACGGCTGAGGAGTCGCTGGCCAAGGACGTCACCGACAAGCCGCAGGTGCTGGGCGTGGAGAAGGTCACGCCGGAGGGCATCACGATGCGGGTGACGGTGAAGGTGCGGCCGGGCCGCCAGTGGGCCGTCCAGCGCGCCCTGCGCGCACGCCTGATGCCCGCCCTGGACGAGGCGGGGATCTCGCTGAAGTCGTGAGACCGGCCGGTGGCGGGGCGGGCCGTGCAACCGCGCCCACCCCGCCACCGCCTGCACCCACCACCCCACCCACCACCGACCAGGCCCACCACCGGCCCACCACGACCGGCCAAGCCCACGACCGGCCCACCACCACCGGCCAAGCCCACGACCGGCCCACCACCACCGGCCAAGCCCACGACCGCCCCACGCCACGGCGCACCCGCCACCGGCACCCAACACCGGCCCATCGCGATCCCGGCCCATCGCGATCCCGGATCGGCCCAATCCCGACCCGACCGGATCCGGGCTGCGGTCCGGGCCGAGCAGCGATCCGTGCCCGACTGCCGCGTAGTCGTCAGGCCCCGCGCACGACCTGGGCGTTGATCGGGCCACCGCCCGGCCGAGGCACGGGCCGGACCCTGGCTTGGCCGGGGTGTCAGGCGGCGGTCAGCGCGGTCAGGGTGTCGACCAGCGGGCGGGCGTCCTTGGCGTGGGCGGAGTCGGCTTCGGCGCGGTCGCGGATGGCGTTGATGCGGTCGAAGGTCCGGGTCGAGCTGATCCGGCCGGCCGGGCTCAGCAGGGTGGACGCGAGGCGGTTCGCCTCCGCGTGCTCGCCCTGCAGGACGCGGACGCCCACCAGGGAGATGACGTCGAACAGGTTCGACCGCTGGTAGGTGGCCCGGCGCAGGCGCAGCGCCTCGGCCAGGTGCGGCTCGGCCTTGCCCTCCGTGCCGGGCCGGTGCTCGGCCGCGGTGCGGTAGGACAGGGCCGCCATGCCCTCCAGGCCCGCCCGGTCGAAGTAGGACAGCCAGGCCGGGGTCTCGTCGGGGTCGGCCTTCGCGAAGTGCGACTCGGCGTCCCCGACCGCCCGGTCCACCGCCTCGACGTCGCCGAGGGTCGCGTGCGCCCACGACTCGCAGGTCGCGAGCATGGCCGACGCCATCGGGTCGAGCCGGGCCGCCGAACCGCGCCGGGCCAGCGCGACCAGCGACAGGGCCTCCCGCGGTTTGCCGACGTGCACCATCTGTCGGGCCATCCGGGACAGCACCTCGACGCCCAGCCCGGTGTCGCGGGCCCGTTTGGCGCAGTGCAGGGCCAGGGTGAAGTACCGCTGCGCGGTCACCTGGAGCCCGACGTCGTGGGACATCCAGCCGGCCAGCCGGGCGAGGTCCGCGGTCGAGCGGAACAACCGGCGGGAGATCGCGTCCGGGTAGCTGTGGTCCAGCAGGTCCGCCATGGCCTTGAGCTGCCCCACCACGGCCTCCCGGTACAGGCCGCCGCCGCGTTGGGCGTCCCAGGTCCAGAACGTCCCGGTCGCGGCCTCCAGCTCCGCGATCTCGGCCGTGCCGATGCGCCCAGGGCCGAGCGCGGGCGCGGCCGGCGGCGGGGAGTCGGGGTGCAGCCAGCCGGCCAGCCTGCCCTCCAGCACCGCGCCCGTGGCCAGGGCCGCCGTCGCGCCGAGCACATCCCTGCGTTTGATCATCAGATCGCTCCTGGTGAAGTCCTGCACGGTGGCGACCAGGGTCCGGTGGTCCCAGGAGACCCGGTCGTGGGTCGTGGGCGTCGCGGCCAGCCCGAGGTCCGCGGCGGTGAAGGGGCGGCCCAGCCGTTCGGCGAACAACGCCACCAGCAGCTCCGGCACCGGGTGCCGGGGCCGTTCGCCCTCCAGCCACCGCCGCACCCGCGAGCTGTCCGGCGCGACGTTGTGGCCGCGGGCCTGGCCGAGCCGCCCGACCGCGCGCGCCAGTTCGAGCTGCGTCCACTCGGCCTGCCGGAACCAGTGCAGGAGCGCCGCGTTGGCCTCGCCCATGTCGTGTCCTCCCTCACGGCGGGGGCCGTCGGGCACAGGATGGGGTGCCGCGCGCGGCGGTCACCAGCGACGGCGGCGGTGCGCCACCACTTCGCCAACCGCCGCCGGGACCGGGCGGCCACCCCGGCCACGTCCGGAGCGGCCCGGCTGAGGCAGGATGGAGGGGTGACCACGCCTCCGGACAACTTCTACGAAGCAGTGGGCGGGTACGAGACGTTCCACAAGATCGTCGCGCGCTTCTACGAGGAAGTGGCGAAGGATCCGATCCTGCGTCCCATGTACCCCGAAGAGGACCTCGGTCCCGCCGAGGAGCGGTTCCGGCTGTTCCTCATGCAGTACTGGGGCGGCCCGCACACCTACTCCGACACCCGCGGTCACCCCCGGTTGCGGATGCGGCACGCGCCGTTCGTCATCGGTCCCGCGGAACGGGACGCCTGGCTGCGCTGCATCAAGGTCGGCGTCGACTCGGTCGACCTCGACCCCGAGCACCGCAAGGTGCTCTGGGCGTACCTGGAGATGGCCGCGAACAGCATGATGAACGCCTGGGTGTGATCCTTGATCCCCCGAACGGGGTCGTGCTGTCGGTCGCGAATGGCAGGATGACTCCTCGTGCGACGATCCTCCGATCCCCGACCAGAGATCGCCGACGAGTCCGCCTGGTGGCGTGACGCCGTCTTCTACCAGGTCTACGTGCGGTCGTTCGCCGACGCGAACGGCGACGGCGTGGGCGACCTCGACGGCATCCGCTCCCGGCTCGGCTACCTGGAGCTCCTCGGCGTGGACGCCCTCTGGCTGACGCCGTTCTTCACCTCGCCCATGGCCGACCACGGCTACGACGTGGCCGATCCCCGTGACGTCGACCCGCTGTTCGGCGACCTGGCCGCGTTCGACCGGCTGGTCGCCGAGGCGCACGCGCACAACCTCCGCGTCACCATCGACCTGGTCCCCAACCACACCAGCGACCGGCACCCCTGGTTCCAGGCCGCGCTGCGGGCCGGGCCGGGTTCGGTCGAGCGGGACCGGTTCATCTTCCGGGACGGCGGCGGGTTCGACGGGTCCGTGCCGCCGAACAACTGGCCGAGCCAGTTCGGCGGGCCGGCGTGGACGCGGGTCCCGGACGGCCAGTGGTACCTGCACCTGTTCACCCCCGAGCAGCCCGACCTGAACTGGGACAACCCGGAGGTCGCCGCCGACCTGGCGCGCACGCTGCGGTTCTGGCTGGACCGCGGGGTGGACGGGTTCCGCATCGACGTCGCGCACGGCATGGCCAAGCCCTTCGGGTTGCCGAACATCGACCCGCGGGCCCGGCTGGGCGCGGGGGTGATGCACGACAACTCGCTGGACCCCCGGTTCGACAACGACGGGGTGCACGAGGTCCACCGGATGATCCGCAAGGTCATCGACGAGTACCCGGGCCGGATGGCGGTCGGGGAGATCTGGGTCGCCGACGACGAGCGGTTCGCCCGCTACGTGCGGCCCGACGAGCTGCACCTCGGGTTCAACTTCCGGCTGGTCGAGGCGTCGTTCGACGCGGACGCGGTGCGGTCGGCGATCGAGCGCTCGCTGGGCGCGGTCCAGGGCCTGGACACGCCGCCGACCTGGACGTTGTCCAACCACGACGTGCCGCGGCACGTGACCCGGTACGGCGGTGGTGCGATCGGCGCGCAGCGGGCGCGGGCGATGGCGCTGGTGCAGCTGGCGCTGCCGGGCGTGGTCTACCTGTACAACGGCGAGGAGCTGGGCCTGCCGGACGTGGAGCTGCCGGACTGGGCGTTGCAGGACCCGATCTGGCTGCGGTCCGGGCACACCCAGCGCGGCCGGGACGGGTGCCGGGTGCCGTTGCCGTGGGAGGGCGACGCGCCGCCGTTCGGCTTCTCCCAGGGCGTGAGCACCTGGCTGCCGCAGCCGGACGAGTGGGCCGGCCTCACCGCCGAGTCGCAGCTCGAGGACCCGGAGTCGATGCTGTCGTTCTACCGGCACGCGCTGGAGCTGCGGAAGTCGCACGGCTCCTTCAGCGGCGACGAGCTGGAGTGGTACGGCGCGCCGCCCGGCTGCTTCGCGTTCCGGCGCAAGGGCGGCGGGCTGATCTGCGCGCTGAACACCTCGGGCGGCCCGGTGCCGCTGCCGCCGGGCGAGGTGCTGCTGGCCAGCGGCCCGATGGAGGGCAGCCTGCTGCCGCCCGACACGGCGGTCTGGCTGGTCTAGCGGGACAGGCGGGCGCGGCCGTCCCGGACGGCCGCGCCCAGTCGGGGTCAGACCAGCAGCGGCAGCATGGAGTGGCGGCGGCGGACCACCGCGCCGAAGCGGGCGTCGATGCGCAGCCACGAGTCGGTCGCGGTGATGCGCACGTCGTCGCCGCCCAGGAAACCCATGCCGGACAACGCGAACAGGCACCGCATCGGCACCTTCACGTCCAGCCCCGACCCGCTGACCGTGATCACCGTCTGGTCGAGCAGCGAGGCGGGCGGCGTGCCGCGCGGGCCCGCGTTCTCGCGCGCCACCTCCACGCCCTTCTCCGCCAGCTCGGACACGACGCTGCCCGGCAGCCGGTCCACCGGCAGCCAGCCCGCGACGGGCGGCAGCGCGGAGCGCCACATCATGTCGCGCGCCGGGCCGGGGTCGACGGTCTCGCTGCGCACCACGGCCAGCCCGGTGAGCAGATCGGTCCCGGACACCGTCACGTCGGCGGGCGTGATCCGCCCCTCCACGGTGCGGGTGGCCAGGGTGTCGAACGGGGTCGAGACCCAGGCGTCCACCAGGCCGCCGGACGCCCGGTTGCGCAGCCGCACCACCGCTTGGCCGTCCAGCCGCACGGCACGGGCGACGAACGCGCCGAGGTCGTCCCGCTCGGCGGGGTCGGCGAGGACCAACTCAGGCACCATTACCTCCGGCACGCCAGCCGGCGAGGAAGTCGCGCTCGGCTTCGAGGAGACGGCGCGGGCGTCCGGCCGTCAGGTTGTACGGCACCATGAGGGTTTCCGCCGTCGTGACGACGGGGCTGCCCTCCTGGCGGCTGCCGCGGACCGTGTAGTCCAACGTGAACGACGCGGACTTCAATTCCCGCACGGACAGCTCGACGCGGACCTCGTCACCGGTGAACACCACCGGCGCGAGGTAGTCCACCACGAGGCGGGCCACCACCATGCCCTGCGACATCTCCGGCACGCCGTGCCGGGCCGCCTCGGTGAACAGCAGGTCGATGCGGGCCTCTTCCAGCAAGGTCACCGTGTTGGCGTGGTTGACGTGGCCGAACGCGTCCATGTCGGACCAGCGCGGGCGCACACCCGTGACGAACACACCCAACTTGAACGCGCCTCCCGGTGTCGATGCGTGACGTGACCTTATCGACGTGCTACACCCAGGTTAAGCGGACGTCCAGGTCGAGGAACCGGCCCAGGTCGGCGATCTCCTCCGCCAGGTCGGGACGTTCACCGAACGGGTGGACCTCGACCCGCGCGCCGGTCCGCCGCCACACCGCGACCACCCGTCCGTCGACCACGACGTGCGGGGTGAGGAAGCCGCCGCCGGTCTGCACGAGCGGCGCGTGCCGGGGCGCGAGCGCGGCGGAGCGGTCGCGGTAGCCGAGCAGGTAGGGGTCGAAGTGGCCCAGCAGGCGGACCGCGCCGGTCGGCTCGGCCGGTTCGTCGGCCACCTCGGGCAGGTCCTTCACCTCGCGCTTGGGCAGGCCGCTCCACGCGGCGAAGTCGTCGGGCGTGGCCGGGCCGTAGGCGCGCCGGTAGCGCCGCCACAGCTCGTCCACGCCGCGCGGCTCGGCGTCGACGCGCAGCAGGCGGTAGGTGTCGTCCAGGCCCCGGCACAGCACGCCGGAGTGCGCGGCGAACGCCAGCAGGTGTGCCGGGGCCTGCGACTTCGGGTCGAGCGGGAGGCCGACCTCGGCCAGGCGGCGCACGACGTCCGCGCGGTCCAGCGGCTCGGTCAGGATCTCGCGGAGCGCGGGCAGCGCGCGTTCGCACAGCGCGTCGGTGAGGCCGAGCTGCGCGCGGCGGCGCCGTCCGGCGGCGATGAACGTCGGTCCGAGCAGGCGCACGACCCACAGGTCGTCCTCGTGCAGCAGGTGCAGGGTGCCGCGCATCGCCCAGGTGCGCACCAGGGGACCGTCCAGGGACCGCACGCCCCGGGCGCGCGCCGCGAGCCGTGCCGCCGGGACGTCCTGGGCCTGGAGGGCGAACACGGAGGCGAACAGGTCCGTGACATCGGCGGCCGGGTGCGAGAGCCGTTGGGCCCGCATCCTGCGCGCGAGCAGCGTCATCTCGGTCGCGCGCCGGTCGAGCCGCGCACCACCAGCTCGGGCTGGAACACGAACTCGGCGTGCGTGCCCGAGAGAGGGCTCCTCAGCGTGCCGCCTATCTCCTCCAGCAACGCGTGCACGGCGGCCTGCCCCATCGCCTCGACCGGTTGCCGGATCGTGGTCAGGGGCGGGTCGGCGAACACGATCAGCGGGGAGTCGTCGAACCCGACCACCGACACGTCGCGCGGCACGTCCAGGCCGCGGTGGCGGGCCGCGCGGATCGCGCCGAACGCCATCAGGTCGCTCCCGCACACGATGGCCGTGCAGCCGCGGTCCAGCAGGGCGTTGGCCGCCGCCTGGCCGCCCTCGACCGAGAACAGCGAGTGCTCCACCAGGTCGGCGGCCTGCGGCCGGACGAGCGTGAAGCCCTCCACCATGCGCTGCGCGGGCACGAACCGGGGCGGTCCGACGGCCAGGCCGATCCGCTCGTGCCCCAGTTCCACCAGGTGGGAGACGGCGAGCCGGACGCCCGCCCGGTTGTCCACCGACACGAACGGCGCGGACACCTGGTCGGTGTAGCCGTTGATCATCACGAACGGCACGCCGCGACCGGCCAGCTTGACGTACCGGTCCTTGTCGGCGGTCGTGTCGGCGTGCAGGCCGGACACGAAGACGATCCCGGTGACGCCCCGGTCGACCAGCATCTCGGTCAGCTGGTCCTCGGTGGAGCCGCCGGGCGTCTGCGTGCACAGCACCGGCGTGTACCCGTCGCGGGTCAGCACCTGCTCTATGACCTGCGCGAACGCCGGGAAGATCGGGTTGTTCAACTCGGGGGTGATCAACCCGATCAGCCCGGCGCTGCGCTGGCGGAGCCGGGGCGGGCGCTCGTAGCCGAGGACGTCCATCGCGGCGACCACCGCCTGGCGCGTCGCGGCCGAGACGCCCGGCTTGCCGTTGACGACCCGGCTGACCGTCGCCTCGCTCACGCCTGCCTGGGTCGCGATGTCACTGAGCCGCGCTGTCACACCGGGTGACTCTACGGGCGCGAGAGCCACACGGTCGTGTCCGGCGGCACGAGGACGTCCGCGCCTTCGGTGGCGCAACCGCCCGAGGCGAGCACCACGTGACCGTCGAGGGGCAGCCGCGCCACGTCCGGGCCGAAGTTCACCACGCAGGTGAACGCCCCGCGACGGAACGACAGCACGTCCTCCGGCACGTCCAGCCACTCGACGTCCGAGCCCGCGCCGAGGTCCGGGTGCTCCCGCCGCACGCGCAGCGCGCTGCGGTACAGCTCCAGCACCGAGTTCGGGTCGCCGAGCTGGCTCGCCACGCTCAACCGCGCCCAGTCGGCGGGCTGCGGCAGCCACGAGCCGCCGTCGCCGAAGCCGAACGACGGGCCGTCCGGCGTCCACGGGATCGGCACGCGGCAGCCGTCGCGGCCGCGGTCGGTGTGCCCGGACCGCACCCACACCGGGTCCTGCAGCACGTCGTCGGGCAGGTCCAGCACCTCGGGCAGGCCCAGCTCCTCGCCCTGGTAGACGTACGCGCTGCCGGGCAGCGCCAGCATCAGCAGCGCGGCGGCGCGCGCCCGGGCCACGCTGCCGTACCGCGTCACGTGCCGCTGCACGTCGTGGTTGGACAGCACCCACGTCGTCGGCGCGGCGACCGGGCGCATCGCGGCCAGCGAGTCGTCGATGACCTGCTTGAGGTCGGCGGCGTTCCACTCGGCGGTCAGGTAGTGGAAGTTGAACGCCTGGTGCAGCTCGTCGGCGCGCAGGTAGCGGGCGGTGCGCTCGGGGCTGGGCGTCCACGCCTCGGCCACGCCGATCCGGCTGCCCGGGTAGGAGTCGAGCACCTTGCGCCAGTCGCGGTAGATCTCGTGCACGCCGTCCTGGTCGAAGAACGGCAGCGCCTCGGTGCCCAGCAGCTTGAGGTGGCCGGGCGTGCCCACGTCGGGCAGGCCGTCGGCCTTGACCATGCCGTGCGCGACGTCGATGCGGAAGCCGTCCACGCCCAGGTCGAGCCAGAAGCGCAGCACGTCCAGGAACTCGTCGCGGACCTCCGGCTGGTCCCAGTTCAGGTCCGGCTGCTCGGGCGCGAACAGGTGCAGGTACCACTGGCCGTCGGGGACGCGGGTCCAGGCGGGACCGCCGAACACGGACTCCCAGTCGTTCGGCGGCTGGTCGCCGCGGCCGTCGCGGAAGTGGTAGCGGGCGCGTTCCGGCGAGCCCGGCGCGGCGCGCAGCGCGGCCTGGAACCAGGCGTGCCGGTCGCTGGTGTGGTTCGGGACCAGGTCCACGATCACCCGGATGCCCAGCTCGTGCGCTTCCCGGACCAGTGCCCGCGCGTCGTCGTTCGAGCCGAAGAGGGGATCGACGGTGCGGTAGTCCGCCACGTCGTAGCCGCCGTCGGCCATCGGCGAGGTGTAGAACGGCGTGATCCAGACGGCGTCCACGCCGAGGTCGGCCAGGTAGGGCAGCCGGGAGCGGATGCCGGGCAGGTCACCGACGCCGTCGCCGTCCGAGTCGGCGAAGCTGCGCACGTAGACCTGGTAGATGACGGCATCGCGCCACCAGTCCTGCGTCATGGGGAGTCCTTCCGGATCGGTTCCGCCGGAGGGCAATGAAATACTTTGCAAGTGTTTTCAGCAAGTCTTCCGACTGGTATGACCTAGAGCACATCCCCTGCCACCTAGGAGACATCGTGGTTTCCGCCAGTCGACGCGCCTTGGGCGCGATAGCCGTACTCCTGTTCAGCCTTTTGGCCGTTCCGCAAAGTTTTGCGACGCCGCCGTCCGCCAAGGACGTGACCGCGACCCTGTTCCAGTGGCCGTTCTCGCGGGTCGCCGCCGAGTGCACGAACGTGCTCGGACCCAAGGGCTACGGGTTCGTGGAGGTCTCCCCCGCGACCGAGCACATCCAGGGGTCCCAGTGGTGGACCTCCTACCAGCCCGTCAGCTACCGGATCGCCGGGCGGCTCGGTGACGAGGCGGCGTTCCGGAACATGGTGAACACCTGCCACGCGGCGGGCGTGAAGGTCATCGCGGACGCGGTGATCAACCACATGAGCGCCGGGTCGGGCACGGGCACCGGCGGCTCGTCGTACACGAAGTACAACTACCCCGGCATCTACGGCGACCAGGACTTCCACTCATGCCGGTCGCACATCAGCGACTACCGCAACCGCGACAACGTGCAGAACTGCGAGCTGGTCGGGCTGTCGGACCTCAACACCGGCAGCGACTACGTGCGCGGGCGCATCGCGGCGTACCTGAACCACCTGATCTCGCTCGGGGTGGACGGGTTCCGGATCGACGCGGCCAAGCACATGGCGGCGGCCGACCTGTCGGCGATCAAGGCGCGGCTGAGCAACCCGAACGTGTACTGGGTGCACGAGGTGATCTACGGCGCGGGCGAGGCCGTGCAGCCGGGCGAGTACACCGGTTCGGGTGACGTGGACGAGTTCCGGTACGCCTACGACATCAAGCGGATCTTCGCCAACGAGAACCTGGCGTACCTGAGCACGTTCGGGCAGTCGTGGGGCTTCCTGCCGAGCGGCCAGGCGCGGGCGTTCGTGGACAACTGGGACACCGAGCGCAACGGGTCGACGCTGAGCTACAAGGACGGCTCGACCTACACGCTGGCGAACGTGTTCATGCTGGCGTGGCCCTACGGTTCGCCGAACGTGTACTCCGGCTACGAGTTCTCCAACCACGACGCCGGTCCGCCGTCCGGGTCGGAGTGCTACACGTCCGGGTGGAAGTGCCAGCACCGGTGGACGCAGATCGCGTCCATGGTCGGGTTCCGCAACGCGGTGTCCGGGACGGCGGTCGTCAACTGGTGGGACAACGGCGGCGACGCCATCGCGTTCGGTCGGGGCAACAAGGGGTTCGTGGCGATCAACCGGGAGTCGGCGCCGCTGACCCGGACGTTCCAGACCTCGCTGCCCGCCGGGTCGTACTGCAACGTGCAGCAGGAGGGGTGCGTCGCGTACACGGTGGGGTCGAACGGCCAGGTCACGGCCACGCTGGGCGCGGGCGAGGCGCTGGCGCTGCACGTGGGCGCGACCGGCGGCGGGGGCAACCCGGTGGGCACGGCGTCGTTCGCGGTGAACGCCACCACGTCGTTCGGGCAGAACATCTTCGTGGTCGGCGACCACCCGTCGCTGGGCTCGTGGAACCCGGCCGCCGCGGTGGCGCTGTCGTCGGCCTCGTACCCGGTGTGGAAGGGCTCGGTGTCGCTGCCCTCGGGGACGTCGTTCCAGTACAAGTACATCCGCAAGGACGCGGGCGGCGCGGTGACCTGGGAGAGCGGCGGCAACCGCACGGCCACGTCACCCGCGGCGCTGAACGACACCTGGCGCAACTAGCCCGACCCGGTCGGGCGGGGTCCGGGGTGTCGCAGTCGGTCGACCGCCACACCCCGCGGACCTCAGCGGATCATGCTGCGGACCTGGCGGGCGGCCACGGAGAGCGTCGCCAGGTCGAGCTTGCTGACCCGGTTGATCTCCGCCAGCGCGGCCCGCGCCCGGCCCAGGCGCGAGGAGTTGGCCTGCTCCCACGCGGCGATCTTCTCCTCCGGGGTGTCGCCCGGCTCGGCCGTCCGCAGCACGTCGATCGTGATCGACCGCAGCGACGAGTAGAAGTCGTCCCGCAGCGCCAGGCGCGCCAGCGCGTGCCAGCGGTTCAGGCGTTCCAGGTTCGACACCGAGCTGAGCATCCGGTCGACGTCCAGGTGCTCGGACAGCGCGAAGTACAGCTCCGCGGTCTCCTCGTGCGTCCGCTCCTGCCCGGTCGCGCCCTCGCCCTCCTCGCGCTCGGCGAGTTCGGCCACCTCGGTCACGTCCAGCAGCCCGTAGGTGAACAGCAGCCCGGCGATCCGCCGCGCCAGCTCCACCGGCACGCCGTGCGCCACCAGCCGCTCGACGTGCTCGATCACGGACTCCTTCTCGCGCCCCTGGAGCATGTCGATCGTGCGCGGCGCGAGTTCGGCGACCACCGGGGCGAACCGGCTGATCGTGGACCCGACCGCCAGCGGCTGCGGGCGGTTGGTGAGCAGCCACCGCGACGCCCGGTCGAGCAGGCGCCGGGTCTCCAGCACCATGTCGTCCTGCACCTCGGTCGCCACGACGTTGTCCAGCGCCCGGATCTCCCGCCAGATCGACGGCAGGTCGTAGATCGCCGTGACGACCGTGTACGCGCGCACCGCGTCCGTGGCCGACGCGCTGATCTCCTCCGCCAGCCGGTACGCGTACGACACGCCCGCGCCGTCCACGACCTCGTTGACCAGCACCGTGGTGATGATCTCGCGGGACAGCGGGTGGCTGCCGATCGCGTCGGCGAACCGCTCGCGCAGCTCGCTCGGGAAGTAGTCGGGCAGCCGGCGGGCCAGCACGTCGATCGTCGGCAGGTCGCTCGCCAGCACCTCCTCCTTCAGCGCCAGCTTGACGTGCGCGAGCAGGGTGGCCAGCTCCGGCGACGTGAGCCCCTGGCCCGCCTTCTCCAGGGCCTTGAACTCCGCCGGGCTCGGCAGCGCCTCCAGCGTGCGGTCCAGCACGCCGCGCTGCTCCAAATCGGCCACCAAGCGCGCGTGCACCGACAGCATCGGCGCGGCGTGCGCGCGGGAGACGCCGAGCACCGCGTTCTGCGCGTAGTTGTCGGCCAGCACCAGCTCGCCGACCTCGTCGGTCATCTGGCCCAGCAGCTCGTTGCGCTGCTCCTGGTCGAGCCGGCCGTCGCGGACCAGCTCGTCCAGCAGGATCTTGATGTTGACCTCGTGGTCGGAGCAGTCCACGCCGGCCGAGTTGTCCAGCGCGTCGGTGTTGACCTTGCCGCCGTGCCCGTCGGGTCCGCCGACCCGGGCGAACTCGATCCGGCCGCGCTGGGTCAGCCCCAGGTTGCCGCCCTCGCCGACGACCTTCACCCGCAGGTCCGCGCCGTTGACCCGGATCGCGTCGTTGGCCTTGTCGCCGACCTCGGCGTGCGACTCCGCGCCCGCCTTGACGTAGGTGCCGATGCCGCCGTTCCACAGCAGGTCGACCGGCGCGAGCAGGATCGCCTTCATCAGCTCCGGCGGGGACAGCTTGACCACGCCCTCCGGCAGCCCCAGCGCCACCCGGGCCTGCTCGCTGACCGGGATCGACTTGGCCGTGCGCGGCCACACGCCGCCGCCGTCGCTGATCAGCGAGCGGTCGTAGTCGTCCCACGACGAGCGGGGCAGCTCGAACAGCCGCTTGCGCTCGGCGTAGGAGGCGGCCGCGACCGGGTTCGGGTCGATGAAGACGTGCCGGTGGTCGAACGCCGCGACGAGGCGGATGTGCTCGGACAGCAGCATGCCGTTGCCGAACACGTCGCCGGACATGTCGCCGACGCCGACGACGGTGAACTCCTCGGTCTGGGTGTCGACGCCCAGCTCCCGGAAGTGCCGCTTCACGCTCTCCCACGCGCCGCGGGCGGTGATGCCCATGGCCTTGTGGTCGTAGCCCACGGACCCGCCGGACGCGAACGCGTCGCCCAGCCAGAAGCCGTAGGACTTCGACACCTCGTTGGCGATGTCGGAGAACGACGCCGTGCCCTTGTCCGCCGCGACCACCAGGTAGGTGTCGTCGCCGTCGTGCCGGACGACCTGCGGCGCGGGCAGGACGGTGCCGGCGTTGAGGTTGTCGGTCAGGTCCAGCAGGCCGGAGATGAACTGCCGGTAGCAGGCCACGCCCTCGGCCAGCAGCGCCTCGCGGTCCACGCCCGGGTCGCCCGTCGGCGCGGGCGGCCGCTTGACCACGAACCCGCCCTTCGCGCCGACCGGCACGATCACCGCGTTCTTCACCGCCTGCGCCTTCACCAGGCCCAGGATCTCGGTGCGGAAGTCCTCGCGCCGGTCGGACCAGCGCAGACCGCCGCGCGCCACCGGGCCGAACCGCAGGTGCACGCCCTCCAGCCGGGGCGAATACACGAAGATCTCGAACCGCGGCCGCGGCTGCGGCAGGTCCGGGATCGCGCGCGGGTCGAGCTTCACCGCCAGGTACGGGCGCGGGTTGCCGTCGACGTCGCGGACGAAGTAGTTCGTGCGCAGCGTGGCCTGCACCAGCGTGAGCAGGCTGCGCAGGATGCGGTCCGCGTCGAGGCTGGTCACGTCGTCGATCATGGCGGTGATCTCGGCGGCCAGGTGCTCGGTGCGGTCCCCGCGCTCCTCGTCGGGCACGGACGGGTCGAACCGGGTCTCGAACAGCCGCACCAGGGCCGTGGCGACGTCGGTGTGCCCGAGCACCGCGTCCTCGATGTAGTCCTGGCTGTAGGGCGTGCCCGCCTGGCGCAGGTACTTGGCGTAGGCGCGCAGCATCGCCGCCTGCTGCCACGTGACGCCCGACTTGAGCACGAGGGTGTTGAAGCCGTCCACCTCCGCCTCGCCGCGCCACGCCGCGGCGAACGCGTCCTGGAAGCGGGTCCGCACCGACTCCTCGTCCTCGGCGGCCAGCTTGTCCAGCGTCGCCTGGTCCAGGCGCAGGCCGAAGTCGTAGATCCAGCACTCGACGCCGTCGTCCAGGCTCAGCTCGTACGGCCGCTCGTCCACCACGACCACGCCCATGCGCTGGAGCATCGGCAGCACGTCCGACAGCGTCAGGCGGGCGCCGACCAGGAACAGCTTGAACCGCCGCTCGCCCGGCTCGGCGTCGCGCGGCGCGTAGAACGCCAGGTCCAGGTCGCCGGGCCGGAGCGCCTCGATGCGCCGGAAGTCCGCCAGGCCCTCGGCCGCGGTGAAGTCCTCCTTGTACGCCTCGGGGAACGCCGCCGCGATCCGCTGGCCCTGCTCGGACGACGACTCCGCGCCCAGGCCCGTGCCGCGGTCCTCCAGCACCGCCTCCACCATGCGGTCGTCCCAGGACCGCACGGCCTCGGCCAGCAGCTGCTGGATGTAGCCGGTGTCCGGCTCGGCCAGGCGGCTCGGGTCGGTGTGCACGGTGAAGTGCACGCGGGCCAGCGCGGACTCGCCGACGCGGGCGCTGTACTCCAGGTTGATGCCGCCGAGCTGGTCGATCAGCACCTCCTGCATGGCCAGCCGCGACGTCGTGGTGTAGCGGTCGCGCGGCAGGTAGACCAGGCACGAGTAGAAGCGGCCGTACGGGTCGCGGCGCAGGAACAGCCGCAGCCGGCGGCGCTCGGCCAGCGCGATCACGCCCGTGACGGTCTGGTAGAGCGTGTCCGTGTCGACCGAGAACAGCTCGGTGCGCGGGTAGTTCTGGATCACCTCCAGCATCCGCTGGCCCGAGTACGAGTGCAGCGGGAAGCCGGCGCGGTGGATGACGTCGCGGACCCGGCGCTCGACGGCCGGGATGTCCAGCACGTCCTCGTGCAGCGCCGTGGTGGAGAAGACGCCCAGGAACCGGTGCTCGCCGGTCACGTTGCCCTCGGCGTCGAAGGTCTTCACGCCCACGTAGTAGGGGTAGACCGACCGGTGGACGCTCGACTGGGCGCTGGCCTGCGTCAGGACCAGGAGTTCGGGTGACAGTGCCTGCGCGCCCGCGTCCGGGCCCGCCGTCAGGCTGCGCGCCGCGAGGCTGTCCTGTCTGAGCACGCCCAGACCGCTGGCCAGGACCGCGCGCAGGGCGGGTTCGCCGTCCGTCGCCGGGTCGTCGTGCAGCAGCTCGTAGCGGCGGTAGCCGAGGAACGTGAAGTGGTCGTTCGCGAGCCAGCGCAGCAGGTTCGCGCCGTCGGCGACCTCGTGGCCGGGCAGCGGCGGCGGGTCCGACTCCAGGCGCTCGGCGAGCTTGAGGGCCGTGCCGATCATCTTCTCGGTGTCCTCGACGACCTCGCGCACGTCGTTGAGCACGGCGTGCAGCTTCGTCTCCAGCTCGCGCGCCCGGTCCGGGTCGGTGAGCAGGTCGACCTCGATGTGCATCCACGACTCGGCGATCGCGTCGCCGGGCGGGGCGGCCGGGTCGGCGGTCGGCAGCACCTCCTGCAACGCGCCCGTCACCACGTCCCGGCGCACCACGACGATCGGGTGCACCACCCGCTGCACCTGCACGCCGCCGCGAGTCAGCTCGGAGGCCACCGAGTCGACCAGGTACGGCATGTCGTCGGTGACGACCTGCACGACCGTGGCCGGGCACGTCCAGCCGTCGTGCGCGCGGGTGGGGTTGAGGATCCGCACCACCGGCCGACCCGGCACCCGGGTCTCGGCGAGCTGGTAGTTCGAGCGCACCGCGCCCACCAGGTCCGCCGGGTCGTCGTCGTTGACTTCCTCGGCGGGGACGTGGCGGTAGTACAGGCGGATCAGGTCGGCCAGCTCGGGGGCGTTGGCGGCGGCCCGTTCGATCAAGTCGTCACGAGCCTGTTCGGGACTGGCCGGGCGGGCCGCGCCGACGTCGCGCGCGGCGGGTCCGGATCGGGTCGGGGCTCCAGTCGAGGTCATGTTCAGGCGACTCCACGCTATCCGGTACCTCTGTGTACCGGGTCCGCGCACCACCTAACCAGACGCACGCGAACCCGTTCGCCACAACCCTCTCACTGAATCGAACAACTTGCCGGAAAGTGGCAAATTCACCGTGGCGGGGCTTATTTCCCGCCTTTGTTACCGGCGGGAAACCTTATTAGAACCTCAAATCGGTTCAGGATTCGGGAAGCGTCCAGGTGTCGAACCGCGAGGTCGGGTCGACGCGCTGGATGGGAGCGGTCGTCTCGGCGTCCGACTCCGGCGGCGGGTTCCCGACAGGTGGGATGGGCACGGTGTCCTCGTCCACGCGGCCGGCCGCCTCGTCCTCGCGCCGGGCGTCCTCGTAGGCGACGAGGGCCTCGGCGAGCAGTTCGGCCAGGCTGAGGTCGCTCTTGTGGCGGCGCGAGGCCCGCGTGGCGCTGGGCGAGTCGGACGTGGGGGCGTCCGGTTCGACCCGGGCGGGCAGGTCGATGGTCCTGCCGCCGACCACGACCGCCGTGACGAACGGTTCCTTCGGCAGGTCCTCGGCGGGCGGCCGGGACGCGGTCCCGGGTGCGGGCTCCGGGGTGATTTCGGGCACAGTCGTGGCCTCGACGCGCGTTCCGGCGTCGGGCTCGGGCTCGTCGTCGTGATCGGCTTCGACATCGGCCGCGCCGAGGAACCCGGTCGGGCGGAACGGCGGGGCGGGAGCCCTTTCCGCCCCGGCGGGGGAGGTTTCCCCGACCGGGTCGTCGGATGCCGATTCCGGCCCGGCGGTAACCGTTTCCTGACCGCCGGTGACGGTTTGCGCGGTGGGCGTGGCCGTTTGCGGGGTGGGCGTCGAAACCACGTCGTCGGGCGGGAAGACGGGCCGCGACTCCGGCTCCGCCGCCGTGAAGTCGGACAACGCCATCGGGAAGTCGAGGACGGGCGGCAACGGGAAGTCCGGCGGCTCCGGCACCCGCGCCGTGGGGATGACGGGCCCCTTCACGAAGGCCGCGCCGAGCCCGGTCGGCGGCACGTCGTCGCGCACGACCGGCTGGACCATCGTCGGCGAGTCGAACATGTCGACCGGCGGCGTCGGCTCCTCGCCGCGCAGCCGCGGCGGTGGCTCCACGCGCCACTGCACCGCGTCCGGCTCGGGCTCGGGCCGCGCGGGGGCTTCGTCGTCGGCCTCGGGAGCCCGCCGCCGGCCGCCGGCGCGCTGGGGGTCGAGGAGGCCGGCGGCCTTCAACGCGTCGAGCACGTTCGGGTCGGACCCGGAGTCGCCGGGGGAACGCTCCCCCTCCTCGGCCTCCCGCGCCGCCCGCCGCCGCCCACTGCGCACCGCGCCCGCGGCGGCGATCAACCCGGCCGCCGGCACGCTGCGCTCACTGCCATCGGCCACGCCGTCACCCAGGCCGGCAGCCTCGCCCGCCGACACCGCTCCACCGGCCGCCCCATCAACCGCCGCGCCGGGAGCAACCGCCGCGCCGGAAGCCCCTCCGGCCGCTACCGCTCGACCAGCCGAGACCGCTCCACCGGCCGAGGCGGGGGAAGACTCGCCCACCGGCGACGCCGCTTCCGCGAACGACGCCTCCCCCGTTGGGACCGCCACGTCACCGACCGACGCGGCGGAAGCCTCCCCCGCCGAGAACGTCACGTCACCGAGCGAGGCGGCGGGCGGCTCGGTCACCGCGTCACCGGGACTCGTCGGACCGCCGGCGACGGCGGAGAACCGCTGCGTGCCCTCCCCGTGCGCGGTGTCGCCCGGCGTGCCCTGCCCGGGGACGTCGGAGGACGCGGGGCGCGCGCCGGCCGCCGAGTGGGGCGGCCACCCGCCGACCAGCGGTGCCGCCGGCTCGGGGAGCTGCCGCGCCTCGCGCGCATGCGCACCGGTCGGGGCGGTCGAGCTAGCCGAGGTGGTCGGCGTAGCCGGAGTGGTCGAGGCAGCCGGGGTGGTCGACTCGCCTTCCGCCGACTGCGAGGAACCGCTGTCCGACGCACCACCGGGGGCGGCAGCAGGTGCGGGCACCGTGGGCGTGGTCGGTGCCGATGGAGTGGCTGCCGACGGAGTGGCTGCCGGCGGGGCGGCTGCGGACGCAGCTGGAGGGTTCGGCGCGTTCGGGTTCGGCGCGTTCGAGGTCGACAGCGAGTCGACCGTCGCAGCGGTTCCTGCCGCTACCGGGTCGCCGAGCGCTCCCCCGGCCCGGCCCGATCCCCCGATCCCCGCCAGGCCCGCCAGACCTGGAATGCCCACCAGCCCGGCGGTGCCAGGTGGCACGGCGGTGTCTGCCGCTGCCACACCGGTGCCCGGTTCGGCCGCGCTCTCCGTTGGAACCGCCGAGCCAGCCGGCGTGGTGCCGGAGGTCGGGGCTGCGGTGGTGGTCGGCGTCGTGGTGGTCGGCGTGGTGGTGGTCGGCGTGGTGGTGGTCGGCGTGGTGGTGGTCGGCGTGGTGGTGGTCGGCGTGGTGGTGGTCGGCGTGGTGGTGGTCGGCGTGGTGTCGGCGGGCGGCATTGCGGTGGCGGCCGGTGGTGGTGAGGTGGGGTCTGGTGCGGGAGTCGGGGCGGCGAGGGGCCTGGCCTGGCCGCTCCTCGCGTGTTCAGGGCGTCCCTGGGTGGCGGCCCCGGCGCTGCCGAGCACGCCCGTGCCGGGCGTCTCGGGCGTCGGTTCCGGTGCCCGGCGGCGGCCGCCCGGTTCGCGGTCGGTTTCCGTCTCGCCGAACGGTTGGACCAGGCGCCAGCGATCGGCGGCGTGCGCCCTCGCGGCGGAGATGCCTTCGACCGTCATGTCCTCCGCGGCACGGCGGGAGCGCTTCACCCGGACGCCCTCGTTGCGGTGCATCTGGACCGGACGCCACTGGCGCAGTTGTTGCTTGACCTCGGGGGCCAGGTTCGGGTCGGCGGGCGGCGTGGCGGTCGGAGCGCCGCCGTCGCGGAGGAGCGCGGCCAGTTCGTCGTGCAGGCCGCCCCCCGCCGGCTGGCGGTGGACGCCCGCGAACTCGGCGGCCAGCCTGGCGCGCACGGCGTAGACCGCTCTGGCCCTCCGGCGTTCGGCGGCGTGGGCGGAGCGCAGGTTGGCCAGGGCCTCGGCCAGGTCGCCCGCCACCTCGTGGACGTGCGCCAGCGCCAGCAGGCTCTCCGCGAGCAGGGTGTCGAGCTGGTGCCGTTCGGCGCTGTCGGCGGCGTCGCGGAGCAGGTCGCGGGCCTGGTCGACCCGGCCCGCGGGCAGGTGGACCCTGGTGGCCAGCGCCAGGCGCAGCCATCCCGCGGTGGCCGCCGACGGCGCGCGCACGGGGCGTTCGAGCAGGGGCGTGCCGACCTCGGACGCCTCGCCCGGCTTGTTCAGGTCCATCAGCGCGCAGACCAGCTCGACCGTGAGCCTGCCGCGGACCTGGCCGTTGTCCGACGCGGGCTCCTTGAGCCGGTCCAGCAGCGCCAGGCCGTCACGGGCGGCGGCCTCCGCCGCCCGCAGGTCGCCCCAGCGCCGGTGCTGGCCCGCGGCGGACGCGCGGAGCAGGCCGCGGTGCAGCAGGGTCGTGTCGTGGTCCAGCAGCGGGTCGGCCTGGTAGAGGCCGTCCGCCTCGTCCAGCGCCCGCGCGAGCGCCGCGCCCCGGCCCACCGACACCAGGCACTCGCTCGCCTGGACGAGCGCGGTGGCCCGCAGGCCCGGCGGGACGTCCTCGGCTTCGAGGACCGGGCGGACGGCGGCGAACCCGGTGAGGGGCGCGCCGACCGACCTGGCGCTGTCGGCCAGTTCGACCCGCAGTCGCCAGGCCGTCTCCCGCTCGGACGCCGCCTCGGCCGCCTTGAGCGCGTCGAGCGCCCGGTCCGCGATCCGGACGCCCCGGCCCATGCGGTTGCTCGCGAAGACCACCAGGGCCTCCGCGCGCAACCGGTCCACCTCGTCACGGCGGGTGGAGGCGAGCGCGACGGCGCGTTCGCCCAGCACCAGAGCAAGCTCCGGTGCCCGCCAACGCAGCCGCCAGGCGGGCACGACCAGCGTGCTCACCTCGACGTCCGCCTGCGCCTCGCCCCTGGCCGCCACGATGTAGGTACCCGGCTCTCAGTCCCGTGTGAGCTTGCGGTAGGTCACGCGGTGCGGCCTGGCCGCCTCCGCGCCGAGGCGCTCGATCTTGTTCTTCTCGTAGCCCTCGAAGTTGCCCTCGAACCAATACCACTGCGACGGGTTCTCGTCCGAACCCTCCCACGCGAGGATGTGCGTGGCCACGCGGTCGAGGAACCACCGGTCGTGCGAGATGACCACGGCGCAGCCGGGGAACTGCTCCAGCGCGTTCTCCAGCGAGCCGAGTGTCTCGACGTCCAGGTCGTTCGTCGGCTCGTCCAGCAGGATCAGGTTGCCGCCCTGCTTGAGCGTCAGCGCCAGGTTGAGCCGGTTGCGCTCGCCACCGGACAGCACGCCCGCCGGTTTCTGCTGGTCCGGGCCCTTGAAGCCGAACGCGCTGACGTACGCCCGCGACGGCATCTCGACGTTGCCGACGTGGATGTGGTCCAGGCCGTCGGAGACGACCTCCCACACGTTCTTCTTCGGGTCGATGCCCGCGCGGTTCTGGTCGACGTACGACAGCTTGACGGTCTCGCCGATGCGGACGGTGCCCGCGTCCGGCTCCTCCAGGCCGACGATGGTCTTGAACAGCGTCGTCTTGCCGACGCCGTTCGGACCGATGACGCCGACGATGCCGTTGCGCGGGAGGCTGAACGACAGGCCGTCGATCAGCACCCGGTCGCCGAAGCCCTTCTTGAGGTTCTCCACCTCGACCACGACGTTGCCCAGGCGCGGGCCCGGCGGGATCTGGATCTCCTCGAAGTCGAGCTTGCGGGTCTTCTCCGCCTCCGCGGCCATCTCCTCGTAGCGGCCGAGGCGGGCCTTGGACTTGGCCTGGCGGGCCTTCGCGCCCGACCGGACCCACTCCAGCTCGTCCTTGAGCCGCTTCTGCAGCTTCTGGTCCTTCTTGCCCTGGACCGCCAGCCGCTCGGCCTTCTTCTCCAGGTAGGTCGAGTAGTTGCCCTCGTACGGGTGGGCCCGGCCGCGGTCCAGCTCCAGGATCCACTCGGCGAGGTTGTCGAGGAAGTACCGGTCGTGGGTGACGGCCAGGACCGCGCCCTGGTACTGCGCCAGGTGCTGCTCCAGCCACAGGACGCTCTCCGCGTCCAGGTGGTTGGTGGGCTCGTCGAGCAGCAGCAGGTCCGGCTTGCTCAGCAGCAGCTTGCACAGGGCGACCCGGCGGCGCTCACCACCGGAGAGCGTCTTCACGTCCGCGTCCGGCGGCGGGCAGCGCAGGGCGTCCATCGCCTGCTCCAGCTGGGAGTCGAGGTCCCACGCGTTCGCGTGGTCCAGCTCCTCCTGGAGCTGGCCCATCTCCTCCATCAGCTCGTCGGAGTAGTCGACGGCCATCTTCTCGGCGATCTCGTTGAAGCGGTCGAGCTTCACCTTGATGTCGCCGAGCCCTTCCTGGACGTTGCCCAGGACGGTCTTCTCCTCGTTCAGGGGCGGCTCCTGCTGGAGGATGCCCACCGTGTAGCCCGGCGAGAGGAACGCCTCGCCGTTGCCCGGCGTGTCCAGGCCGGCCATGATCTTCAGCACGCTCGACTTGCCGGCGCCGTTCGGACCGACAACGCCGATCTTCGCACCGGGGAGGAACATGATGGTGACGTCATCCAGGATGACTTTGTCCCCGTGCGCCTTGCGCACCTTCTTCATGGTGTAGACGTACTCGGCCATGCCCGCGATCGTAGAGCGGTGCCGATCGGGCCCGAACCTCGGACGCCGGCAACGGACGTGGGCACAACGCAGAGTTAACGCGAACGTGGGTCACCCACAGACGTAACACAACCCCTGGGCATGCCTGGCGCGACCCTGCGACCAGCGACTCCGACCCCATGCGCGAACTCGGTGCGCTGTCAACCCCCGATGCCTGCGTGCGGACCCGGCCCTGGCGCCGGCCCGACGACCTCCCTCCTCCACGCTCACAACGGCGACGACTGCCCGCGCATTGTCTCCGCCGATCGGGCCGCCGGGAGCCCTTGTAGCTCGATCGGCCCAGAGCGGCACTTCGGACACTGCCTTCGGACGCCCCGCGTCGCCCGGGAAGACCAACGCCGACTCGTCCACTTCCCCACGACGCCACCACACGCGCCGGCCACCACACGCCACGTCCCGGTCGGGCGTTCCGACGGGGACTCCGGCAGCCGCGCCGCGAGCAACCGGGTCGGCTGCCGGCACGGCGTCCGCCACCGCCCGGCACGCCCCGCCTGCTCCGACCCGCCGTCCGCAGGCGGTACGGAGCTGGGCGACGGGCGTCGTGCGAGCGACGCCTCGGCCGGGCCGGATGGCCTCCGCGCCCCGGACAGCCGGTCACTCGACCGGCACAGCGGCTCCGCGGAAGCCGCCGCGTGCGGGCGAGTGCCGCCGACACCGACCGGCGGACCTGCTCGGCGGGCGGTGTCAGGGGTGTCGGGGGGGTGAAAGCGGGGTCGGGAGGGTGACGGGGGCGGTCGGCTCAGAACGGCACCTCGGCCACCTCCCTTGGTCGGTCCGCCGCCGCGCGGTCGACTTTCGAGCGGGCCGCCGGCACGCGGTCGGCGTTCGGCCGGTCTGCCGCCGCGCGGTCGACCTTCGACCGGGCCGCCACCGCGCGGTCGGCGTTCGGCCGCGCCGCCGCCGCATGGTCGACTTTCGAGCGGGCCGCAGGGACGCGGTCGGCGTTCGAGCGGGCCGCCGCCGCGCGGTCGGCGTTCGAGCGGGCCGCCGGCACGGGGTCGGCCGCCGGGCGGTCCACCTCCCCCATGACGATCAGCGGCAGGTCGTCCGCCTTGCGGGGAGCGGCGATCTCCGGCGCGGCCCGCGCCTCGACGGCGTCCGGTGTGTGCCTCGTCCGCGTGGGCACGGCTGTGCACAGGGCCAGGTTGTGGCCGATCGCGGTGGCCTCGATCTCGACGAGCGGGCGCACCGCGCCCTCGTACTCGACCTCCTTGATCGTCAAACGCCCGGTGACCACGACCGGGTCGCCCTTGTTCAACGACGCGTGCGCGTTGTCCGCGAGCATCCGCCAGCACGACACCGACAGGAACATCCGCGCGCCGTCCTCCCAGGTCCGCTGTTCGGCGTCCCAGACGCGCTCGGCGGTGAACAGCCGGAACTTCGCCCGGCTGAACCCGGTGCCGACGGTGCTGCGGGTGACCGCGCTCGCGACGTTGCCGCACACGGTGACCCGGGACTCGTTGTAGGCCATGTCCGCCTCCTCGTGGTGATCGCCTGGGACCAGGTTGCCGGGCGGTCCGGATCGTGGACAGGGGCGGTTCCGGATCTGTGGACAACTCGTGAGACATGCATAATCGACATGAGTGAGCGCTCACTCGTTGACATGAGTGAGGACTCACTCCTATGCTCGGACCATGCCCGAGGACACCACCCAACGCCGTCGACGCGCGCCGGCGATGAGCCCCGAGGACCGTCGCGAGGCGATCGTCACCGCCACCGTCCCGCTGCTGTTCGAGCACGGCGCGAACGTGACGACCAGCCAGATCGCCAAGGCGGCGGGCATCGCGGAGGGCACCGTCTTCCGGGCGTTCAAGGACAAGCGCGAGCTGATCCACACCTGCGTGCGCAGCGTGCTCGCGGTGGACTCCGAGCTGGAGTTCCTGGAGCAGGCGAAACAGGCCGACACCCTGGCCCGCCGCCTGTCCTGGGCCATCAGCGCCGTCTCCGGCTACCTGGACCGGATGTGGAAGTTGATGAGCGTGCTCCGGGACTCCGGCTACGACCCGCACGACGGGCACGACACCAAGCGCGAGCACAAGGGACCGCCGGTCGAGATGCAACGCATCACCGAGCACGTCGCCGCGCTGTTCGGCCCGGACGACGACCTCCGCGTCGACCCGTCCCTCGCCGCAGGCCTGCTGCTCGGGCTCGTGTTCACCAACCGCATGCAGGGCAACGGCTTCAGCGACGTCACCGCCGACGCGGACCAGCTCGTCGAGCTGTTCCTGCACGGCGTGCTCAAAGAGAACTGAGGGGGAACGAGTGGCAGACCTGATGATCGAGGCGACCGACGTCGGCAAGGCGTTCGGCGCGCAGAAGGCGCTCGACGGCGTGAGCGTCGCCGTGCCGAAGGGCACCGTGCTCGGCCTGCTCGGCCACAACGGCGCGGGCAAGACCACGCTGGTCAACGTGCTCACCACGATGCTCCCGCCGGACTCCGGCCACGCGCGGGTGGCCGGGTTCGACGTGGTCGCGCAGGCGCACCAGGTGCGCAGCCGGATCGGCCTGACCGGCCAGTTCGCCGCCGTGGACGAGCAGTTGTCCGGCCTGGACAACCTGGTCCTGATCGCCCGCCTGCTCGGCGCGAGCCCGCGCGAGGCCAGGACCAGGGGCTCGGAGCTGCTGGAGCTGTTCGGCCTGGCGGACGCGGCGAAGCGGCCGTCCCGCACCTACTCCGGCGGCATGCGACGACGCCTCGACCTGGCCGCGAGCCTCGTCGGGCACCCCGAGGTGATCTTCCTGGACGAGCCGACCACGGGCCTGGACCCGGCCAGCCGGCTGGGCCTCTGGGAGATCGTGGAGGGCCTGGTCACCGACGGCACCACGGTCCTGCTCACCACCCAGTACCTGGACGAGGCCGACCGCCTGGCCGACTCGATCACGGTGCTCGCGCAGGGCAAGGTCGTCGCCGCGGGCACCAGCGCCGAGCTGAAGGCCCAGGTGGGCCGGCGCACGGTCACCGTGACGCTGGCGGACGTCTCGGACGTCCCCAAGGCCGCCGGGGCCCTGGAACGCGCGGGCCTGCACCCCGTCCCGGCGCGGAACACGCTGACCGCGCCCGTCACGTCCTCGCGCGAGATCGCCGTCGTGGTCCGCGCGCTGGACGAGGTCGGCCTGGAGGCCACCGAGCTGGCCCTGGGCGAGCCGACCCTGGACGACGTCTACCTCACCCTCGCGCAGCACGCGGCCTGAACAGGAGCCACCCCATGACGACCCTCACCGCCGCGCCCCGCTGGCGCGGCACCGACTTCGGCACGCAGGTGCTCGTGCTGACCCAGCGCTCGCTGCGCACACTGGTCAACGACCCGCGCATGATCGTGTTCAGCATCCTCCAGCCGCTGATCATGCTGACCCTGTTCAGCCAGATCTTCGCCGGCATCGCCAACACCCCCGGCTTCCCGCAGGGCGTGGCCTACATCGACTTCCTGATGCCCGCGATCCTGGTCAACACCGCCATGCAGTCGGCGTTGCAGGCGGGCGTGGGCCTGGTCACCGACATGAAGAACGGCGTGCTGGCCCGGTTCCGCTCGCTGCCCATCCGGCCGGGCTCGGTCCTGGTCGCGCGGAGCCTGTCCGACCTGGTCCGCTCGGCCGCCCAACTGCTGCTGATGCTGGTGTTCGCGGTCGCGGTGTTCGGCTACGCGCCCGCGGGCGGCGTGACCGGCACGGTGGCGGCGCTCGCCCTGGCCCTGGCCGTCGGCTGGGGTCTGGGCTGGATCTTCCTGGCCATCGCCGCGTGGCTGCGCAACGCCGAGCTGATGCAGACCGTCGGCTTCCTGGCGATGTTCCCGCTGATGTTCGCCTCCAGCGCGTACGTGCCGATCACCGGCCTGCCCGGGTGGCTCCAGGCGATCGCGAACGTCAACCCGTTGACGTTCGCGGTGGACGCGGCGCGGTCCCTGGCACTCGCCCAGCCCGTGACGGGCGTGGTCGGCGCGCTGGTGACGAGCGCCGTGCTGGCCGCCGCAGGGTGGGCCGTGGCGGTGCAGGGGTTCAAGCGGCCGCTGTAGTCCTCACTCCTTGCCGGACATCTTGCGCAGCATCGCGTTGTACGCGGCGAGGTCCGCGTCGCCGTCCGCGTCCGCCCGCCGGTCCGCCCGGCGGGCCTCGCGGCTGTCCGACCGGGCCCACTGCACCAGCAGCGCGACCATCACCACGATGAGCGGCAGCTCGCCGGCCGCCCACGCGATGCCGCCGCCGAGCCGCTGGTCCTCCAGCTGCGACGTCACCCACGGCAGGCCCAGCGAGCGGTAGAAGTTGTCGCCGATCACCGTCTGCGAGCTCATCAGCACGATGCCGAAGAACGCGTGGAACGGGATCGAGGCGAACAGCAGGCCGAGCCGGCCCAGCGGCGGCAGCCGGTTCGGCGACGGGTCGATGCCGATCACCGGCCAGTAGAAGACGTAGCCGACCAGGATGAAGTGGGCGTTCATCAGCAGGTGCGCCCAGTGGTAGTCGAGCGCCGAGTCGAACAGGCCGGAGAAGTACAGGCCGTAGAACGAGCCCACGAACAGCGCCAACGCCACGAACGGGTTGGTCAGCACCTTCGCCACCGGCGAGTGGACGAACGCCAGCAGCCACTCCCGCGGCCCCGGCGGGTTGTCCTTGCCCGCGGTGGGCAGGGCCCGCATCGCCAACGTCACCGGACCGCCCAGCACCAGCAGGATCGGCGCGAGCATGGACAGCAGCATGTGCGCTTCCATGTGCACGCTGAACATCGCGGGCGCGTACCGGCCGACCCCGGACGACGTGGCGAACACCACGGTCAGGCACCCCGCGACCCACGCCACCGTGCGACCGACGGGCCACTTGTCGCCGCGCTTGCGCAGCCGCCGCACGCCCAGCAGGTACAACACGCCCAGCGCGATGAAGATCGAGCCGAAGACCAGGTCGAACCGCCAGTCGAACAGCAGCCGCCCCAGCGTCGGCTCGCCGTACAGGTCGTAGCCGATGCGCAGCTCGACCGTGCTCGGCAGGGCGCGGCCCTCGACCGGCGGCGGCGTGCGGCTCAACGCGGCGGCCAGGCCCAGCGTGAGGAACATCAGCAGCACCTCGACGCCCGCGAGCTTCACCAGCGAACGCCCGGAGCCGGTGGCCACGACCTCCTTCACGCCCTTCTCGCGCTGGAACCAGCCCACGACGCCCAGCACCACGAGCGCGACCGTCTTGCCGACCACCAGCAGGCCGTAGTCGCTGCCGAACACCTGGTCCAGCGGCAGCCGCACCCAGGCGTTGACCACGCCGGACACCGCCATGACCAGCCAGCACACCAGCGCCAGCTTGGAGAACCGCGACGTCGCGAGCCCCAGGTGGTCGCCGCCCCGCCGGCCGTGCGCGAGCAGCGCGATCAGCCCGCCGACCCACAACGCCGCGCCGACCAGGTGGAACAGCAGGCTGTTCGTGGCCACGTCGTGCGAGCCGCCGCCCGACGAGTGCCCCGTCACGGCCACCGGCATCAGCGCGAACACCGACAGGAAGAACAGCGGCACGGTCCAGCCCCACGACAGCACCAGCCGGCAGCCCAACGCCAGCAGCGCCACGACCACCGCCGTGATCATCCACGCCTTCGCCTGCTCCACCAGCCCCGCGACCTGGAACAGCACCGACGGCTCCAGCAGGGCCGTCACCGGCTGCCCCAACGCGTCGGCCACCGTGAACGGCACCGCCAGCACCGCGCCCGCCGTCCACACCAACGCCGCCCAGCCCGCCGTGCGCAGGGCCGCGTAGCCGTCCGCCGCCAGCGTGCCGCTCCCCTGCGGGGGGACCAGGAACGCCGCCAGCAGCAGCGCGCCGACCGTCACCACGGCGGCGGCCTCGGTCACCACGCGCACCACGATGAGCCCGGACGCGTCGGCCCCGACGAGCACGAGCAACCCCGCCGCGACCAGCGCGGCTATCGTCGTGCCGACGAGGAGCAGGGGGACGAGACCGGTCCGCCGGGTGCGGGAAGGCGCTTCAGTGGGCACGTCACGAGCGTAGGCGGCGCGACCGCACCCTCACCAACCGCCGGACGTGCGCAGATCACACCCACTACCGTTGCGGGACGTGACCGGTACCCGCGCGCTGCCCGCAGTGGCCCTCGCCGTGCTCCTGTCGTCCGGGTGCAGCTACTCCGTCAACGGCGACGCGCTGCCCGAGGCCGGGGTCACGCCCGCGACCACCACCTCCGCCGGGTCGGGCGCCGCGCCGAAGATCGCCAAGCCGCGCACGGTCGTCGGCGTCGAGCCGTGCTCGCTGCTCAGCAAGGACGACCTGAAGTCGATCGGGCCGTTCAAGAAGGAACCCGCGCGCAAGGACGACGTGATCCAGGAGTCGTGCCAGTACGTGCTGGACGACGGCTCGCAGGCCGGGCGCACGGTGGTCGCCGCGCTCTACCAGAAGTACGAGCAGGTGCGGACGCGGCAGGCCAAGGGGCACGAGGTGGTCGTGGACGGGCACTCGACCTGGGTGCTGTGCGAGCCGACCGGCGGCGAGACGGCGTGCACCGCGACGCTGGCCGTGAACGCCAACCGCAGCGTCCTGGTGGCGATGGCGCAGCCGTCCGGCGTGCCCGAGCAGATGCTGGCCGCGATGCAACCGCTGCTCAAGGCCGCGTTGGCGAAGCTCCCCGTCGTGTGAGCTCGCGGGCGCGGGACCGGCGCGCCAGCAGCACCGCGGGCACCATCAGCGCGATCACGAACGCCACGAAGCCCAGCGAGATCGACAGGTTGCTCACGTGCGCGAGACCGCCGACCACCGGCGGGCCGAGCAGGAAACCGGTGTAGGCGACCGTCGTCACCAGGCCGATCTCCCGTTCGCCGCCCGTGCCGTCGGCGCGCTTGCCCGCGTCGCCGGCCAGGTCCATGATCACCGGGAAGGCGAACGCCAGGCCCAGGCCGGCGAGGCCGAACCCGACGTAGCCGACCGCGGGCAACGGCACCAGCACCGCCAGCGCCAGGCCCGTCGCCGCCACCACCGCGCCCGAGGCCAGCAGCCGGTACGGGCCGAACCGGCGTTGCGCGGGCTCGCCGAGCAGGCGGGCGACGGCCATCGCGATGGAGAACCCGGCGTACGCCGCCGCGGCGGCCGCCTCACCGACACCGCGCTCGTTGACGAAGAACAGCGCCGACCAGTCCGACGCCGCGCCCTCCGCGATCGCCGAGAACAGCGTGATGGTCGCGAGCAGCCACAACAACGGCCGCTTGAGGACCGGGCGGTCGTCCCGGACGGCGCCGGGGGTCTCCCCGGTCTCGCCCGGCACGGCCCTGATCACCCACGCCATCGCGACCGCGCCGATCACCGCGACCGTGACGAGGTGGCGGGTCAGGCCCCACCCCGCGCCCGCCGCGGCCGCCGCGCCCAGCGACCCCACCAGGCCGCCGACGCTGAAACCCGCGTGGAACTGCGGCATCAGCGGCCGGTCCAGGCTGCGGGTCACGGCCACCGCGGCGACGTTCATGCCGACGTCGATCGACGCGCCGCACGAGCCGAGCGCGAACAGCACGAGCCCCAGCTGGAACGGCGTGTCGGCGAGCGTGAGCGACGGCACGGCGACCACGGTGACCGCCGCCCCGGCCAGGACCAGCTTCCGCGCGCCCACCCGGGCGCAGACGCGCGCCGCGAACGGCGCCGTCACCGCCAGGCCGACGCTCGCGCCGAACAGGGCGAGGCCGAGCGTGGCCTCGGTCGCGCCGACCTGCGCGGCCAACGCGGGCATGCGCGCGGCCCAGGACAGGAACAGCGCCCCGTTGAACAGGAACACCGCGAAGACGGCGAGGCGTGGCGTGGGCATGGTCCGAGTGTGAACTAGAGCGCTTCAGAACGTCCATCCGATTACCTGGTTACGCTCACCACGTGGACCGCCCTCGCAAACCGACGCTCGACACGGTGGCCGGCGTGGTCGGCGTGTCGCGCGCCACGGTGTCCAACGCGTACAACCGGCCGGACCAGCTCTCCGCCGCGTTGCGCGAGCGGATCCTGGAGACGGCGGCGTCCCTCGGCTACGCGGGGCCCGACCCGGTGGCGCGCAGCCTGGCGACCAGGCACAGCGCCGCCGTCGGGTTCATGCTCGGCCAGGGGCTGTCGGCGTCGTTCGCGGACCCGGCGCTGTCGATCGTGCTGGACGGGCTCGCGTCGACCGTGGACGGGCACGACCACTGCCTGGTGCTGATGCCGGGGCGGGACAAGGGCGGGCCGCGGCCGGAGACGGTGGCGCGGGCGCAGGCCGACGTCGTGGTGGCGTACTCGCTGCCGGACGACGCCCCCGCGCTGGCGGCCGTGCGGGCGCGCGGGCTGCCGATGGTCGTGATCGACCAGCCCGTGCTGCCGGACACGGCGCGCGTGGAGGTGGACGACTACGGCGGTGCGCGGCTGGCGGCGTCGTCGTTGTGGGACTCGGGGCACCGGCGGTTCGGCGTGGTGACGTTCGCGCTGCACCCGGACGGGCGCAACGGGCCGGTGACGCCCGAGCGGCTGGCGTCCACGTCGTTCCGCGTGACGCGGGACCGGCTGCACGGGTACCTCGACGTGACGGGCGCGGGCACGCCGGTCTGGGAGTGCGCGGCGAGCAGCCGTGAACTGGGCCGTGCGGGCGCGCGGGCGTTGCTCTCCGGCTCGCCCCGACCCACGGCGCTGCTGTGCGCTTCGGACGAATTGGCGTTCGGCGCGCTCCAGGCGGTGCGCGACCTCGGGCTGCGCGTGCCCGACGACGTGTCCGTCATCGGCTTCGACGACGTGCCGGCAGCCGCCCACTCGGATCCGCCGTTGACTACGGTGCGTCAACCCCTGGCCGAGAAAGGCCGTCAGGCGGGCGAACTGGCGCTCCGACTGCTGGACGGCGGCAGACCGGGCGAGCCGACCAGAGTGGCGGTAACCCTCGTCGCGCGCGACTCGACGGCCGCACAAAAGTGATCCACATCACTTTTCGGCCATCTTGATCACCCTTCCGGCGGGAACCGGAAACGCGACGAGTCTTCCGGACGATGTGTCCGGTGGGGCGGCCACACTGCTACGCCGCGTGGTCAACAGCCCCTCCAGCCTCCGTAGCTCAGTGGAGAGAGCGAGGGACTTCTAATCCCGAGGTCGCAGGTTCGAATCCTGCCGGGGGCGCAGTAGAGCACCGATGATCGACGGCTTGGGCGGCCGGCACTCCAGGACACCCCACGGGTGTGAGTGCCGGCCGTTTTGGCTGTTCAGGGGACGTTCGAGCGCCGGGGCGGCGGGCGAGCCCAAAAAATCTCGAAGAAGTTCGGGTCCGTGTTGTCGGATCGGGCCGGTCGCGTTCGTAGCAGGGGTGAGGCCGCCCGCGAGGGGCGGCGCCGAGGGTCGGGGCGCGACCATGGGGTCGACGCCCCCGACGTCCGCAGGAGGGATCCAGCGATGCAGTACCTGGTTTCGGTGATCGACGACAAGAGCAACCCCGGCCGCACGGACCGGCAGCCCGCCATCAGCGAGTTCAACGAACGGCTGATCGCCGAGGGCCACTGGGTGTTCGCGGGCGGGCTCGCGGACACCGAGGCGGCCACGGTGGTGGACAACCGGGGTGAGGAGCCGGTGTTCAGCGACGGGCCGTTCGTGGAGTCCAAGGAGTACCTCGCGGGCGTCTGGGTGTGGGAGGCCCCCGACCTGGACGTGGCGCTCAGGCTCGCCGCCGAGGCGTCCAGGGTGTGCGACCGCAAGATCGAGGTCCGGCCGTTCCGGTGAACGACGTCGAGGAGGCGGTGACCCGCGCCCACCGCGACGAGTGGGCGCGGGTGGTGGCCGCCCTCGCCAAGCGCTTCGGCGACCTGGACGTCGCCGAGGAGGCGGCGGCCGAGGCGTTCGCGACCGCGGTCGAGCGGTGGCGGGCCGACGGTGTGCCGCCCAACCCCGGCGCGTGGCTCACCACCACGGCCACCCACAAGGCGATCGACCGCATCCGGCGCGAGAGCAGGCGCGAGGACAAGCACAAGGAGGCACGGATGGCGCACGACGACGACCCGCCCGAGCCCCTCGGCGTCATCGACGACGACCGGCTCCGGCTGATCTTCACGTGCTGCCACCCGGCGTTGGCGGTGGAAGCGCGCCTCGCGCTGACGCTGCGCATGGTCGGCGGCCTGACCGTGCCCGAGATCGCCCGCGCCTTCCTGATGACCGAGGGCGCCGTCGGACAGCGGATCACCCGGGCGAAGGCCAAGATCAAGGCCGCCGGCATCCCGTACCGGGTGCCGTCCGCCGAGGACCTCCCGGCCCGCGTCGGCGGTGTGCTCGCCGTGCTGTTCCTGGTCTTCAACGAGGGCTACCTGGCCACCGGTCCCGACACCGACCCGGTGCGCCACGACCTGACCGCCGAGGCGATCCGGCTCACCCGCCTGATCCGGACCCTCCTGCCCCGGGACGGCGAAGTCGCCGGGCTGCTGGCGCTGATGCTGCTCACCGAGGCCCGCCGCACGGCCCGCGTCTCGGCCAGCGGCGAGCTGGTCGCCCTCGGCGAGCAGGACCGGGGCGCCTGGGACGCGGACCTGATCGCCGAGGGGCACCGGCTGGTGCGCGAACGCCTGGCCGCCGGGGTGGCCCCGGGCCGCTACCAGATCCTCGCCGCGATCAACGCCGTGCACACGTCCGCCCGCGACATCCGCGACACCGACTGGTCGCAGGTCCTCGCCCTCTACGACCAGCTCGTCCGCCTCGACCGCTCCCCGATCGTCGCGCTCAACCGGGCCGTCGCGGTGGCCGAGCTGGACGGCCCGGAGGTGGCGCTGGCGGCCGTGGACCGGCTCGAACCCCGGCTGGCCGGCTACCACGCCTTCCACGCCACCCGCGCCGACCTGCTGCGCCGGCTCGGCCGGGGCCGGGAGTCGCGGGCGGCCTACGACCGGGCGATCGAGCTGGCCGGCAACACGGCGGAGACCGCCTACCTGACCCGCCGCCGCGACCAACTGGGGTAGCCCGGTCACACCGGGCGGGCGGAACGGCAGCTCGCGGCCGGGCAGCCCCACGTCACGCCGGTCGAGCCGACCGTGACCAGGGCGGCGTGGACGAGGAAGCGGTCGCGCTTGGTGCGTTCGTCCAGGGCGGCGCACTGGCACGGGGCGTCGGCCTCGACCGGTTCGTCGTGCGCCAGGCCCATGTAGCCCAACGGGACGCCCAGGCCCTCGGCGATGTCGGTCAACGTCTGGTAGGACTCGACCTTCGCCCCGGACAGCACGCGGTCCACGTCGTCGTGCGGTTGGCCGGTCAGCGCGGCGATCCGGTCGCGCGGCACGCCGTGGTGGGTCAGCAGCCGGTACACCGCGGTGATGTCGCGCAACGCCAACGCCTCCCGCATCTCGTCCAGCTCCCACACGTCGGGCAGGTCGGGCCGCTCGCGCGTCGGCCGCACGGCGCGCTCCTCGACGGCCGGTCCGGGCGCGGTGGCGGCGAGCCACTCGGACCACGCCCACTCCGGTTCCGCGGCGCGGACCGCCGCGCGCGGGTCGGCGGCCGACAGCGCCACACCGCGCACGGCGTCGCGGAACCGGTGCGGCACGGCGGTCGAGTCCGGGATGCCGCACGCCGATCCGCTCAGGATCGCGGCCACCGCGCCGCTCGGTGGACCGCCCCGCCAGTACAGCTCCAGCACGTCCCCGACGACGATCCCGTCCAGCCACGCGGCCCCGCGCCACAGCGGCAGCCGGCGCAGCACGCCGCTCATCAGGTCCGCCGGCACCGGGGCGCGCGGCGCGGACTCGCGCGGGTCCAGGTCGGCGCTCAGCGCCAGGTCGACCGGCAGACCGGCGGCCACGCACCGCCGCCAGCGCTCCCGGGTGACGCCGAGCAGGCGCACCTCCCCGTCGGCCGAACGCAGGTCCAGGTGGTCGCGCCGGGGCCGCACGCGCAGGCCCGGCACGCCGCGGACCCGGTCGCCCACGACCACCGGCAGCACCTCGGCCAGCAGGTGCTCCAGCGCGGCGTCGTGCACGCGCAGGCCGAGCGACTTCGCGTCCGGCCGCACCCGGACGACCAGGGACGTCGGCCGCAGCGGGTGGCCGCGCCGCCGCATGCCGGCCATGGTGCGGTTGGCGGCCTGGAGCACCGCCGCCTCCAGCCGGCGCTGGCCCGGCGTGCGGGCGCACGGCACCGACGAACCTGGCTCGACACCCGCGTCACCGCGTTGCCTGCGCACCATGTTCGGCGTCTCTCCGGTGCACCAGTAGCGCTTGAGCAGGTGCGGGGAGCTTGTCGACACGAGAACCTCCGCGGACGCCGCCCGGTCGACGCACCGGGCTCGCGGCACCGAGCCCCGGGAACCGGCGGACATGCGGGCACGTCGCTCGAACGCGCTCTGGAGGCACCCACTCCATCCGGGTCAGGAGGAGCCTCGGTGGCAGCCGCACCTGCCAGGTCACGAAACTACAACATCGCGGATGGCCGACGGGGCATGGTCACTCGAAGGTGCGAACTCCTCGGTTTTCGCCCTCAGCGCTTGCGGCCGACGGCGGCCAGCCCGGCGAACCGCTCCGGGTGCTCGTCCACGTCCTCCGGCGAGGCGGGCCGCCACAGCGGCAGGTGCACGACGCCGGGCTCGACCAGCTCGTAGCCCTCGAACAACGCCTCGACCTCGGCCTTGGACCGCATCGTCATCGGGGTCGCGGTCCGCCGCCGGTACAGGTCGGTGTGCTCGTCGGCCTGGGCGTCCTGGCCGTCGTGGGTGGCGTGCGAGAGGACCAGGTAGCTGCCGGGCGCGACGGCGTCGCGGTAGGCGGCGATGATCTTCGCCGGGTCGTCCTGCACGAAGTGCAGCACCGCGACCATCATCACCGCGACCGGCCGGTCGAAGTCGAGCAGGTCGGTGACGGCGGCCTGGGCCAGCACGTCGTCCGGGTGGCGCAGGTCGTCCAGGACGACCGCGGTCCGGGGGTCGTCGCCGAGGATCGTGCGGCTGTACGTCACCGCGATGGGGTCGTTGTCGACGTAGACCACGCACGAGCGCGGGTCGGCGTCGCGGGCGACCTCGTGCACGTTGCCGACGGTCGGGATGCCGGAGCCGAGGTCGAGGAACTGGGTCACGCCCCGCGCCACGCAGAACTGCACGGCCCGGCGCAGGAACGCCCGGTTGGCCTGCATGATCAGCGGCAGCTCCGGCCACATCGAGATCGCCTGCTCGGCCATCTCCCGGTCGACCGCGAAGTTGTGCGCGCCGCCGAGGTAGTAGTCGTACACGCGTGCGGCGCTCGGCCTGGTGAGATCGATGTCCGGTCGCTCGGCCACGGCTCGCTCCTTCCCCCGGACGCAGCTTAGGCGCTGCGCCGGACGGCGTTCGCGCGGTGCGGGACCGATCCCGTCCGACCTGCGGATACCCCGTTCAGCGCCCGCGCTTTGTCGGACCCCGGCGGTAGAATCGAACACGAGTTCGATCGCGCGCGAGGGGAGCTTGCCGTGGAGCCGATCAGCGTCACCGCCCTGTCCTTCACCGAGTACGTCATGAGCGGCCAGCGTGGCCGGATCAGCATCGTGTCCGAGCAGCGGCGGATCTACCTGTCGTCGGAGCAGTGGGTGGCGGGCTTCTACAACCCGATGCGCGACGCCATGCGCCGGGCGGCGAACTCGCCGGACCCGGCCGCGGAGCTGGACAAGGCGGTCGAGGCGGCGCACCGGCAGCCGCGGGCCGGCCAACCGCGGGCGTACGAGGAGCTGCGGGAGGGCTTCCTGCCCTGGCTGCGGGCCACGAGGGCGACCGGCGTGCCGACGGGCGCGGCCCGGTGGCAGGCGGGCGACCTCGCGCTGCGGGTCCGGCCGCACCTCGGCCTGCGCCGGCCGGACGGGTCGCGGTCGGCGGTGCTGGTGTACGTCAAGGAGACGCCGATGACGCAGGAGGCGGCGAACGTCGGGCTGCGCATCCTCCAGCAGACCCTCGCCGACACGCTGCCGGGCGCGGAGCCGCTCGTGCTCGACGCGCGGCGCGGCCGGGCGTTCCGGATGTCGCGGCGGACGAACCTCGCGAAGCTCGACGCGTTGATCGCGGCCGAGGCGGCGGGGTACGTCGTGCACTGGCGGATGAGCGCCTGACCCGGGTGGTCACCCGGTGAAGCCGGCCGGGTCGTGGGCGAACTCGCCGCCCACGACCGTGGCCACCACGCCGATGTCGCCGATGGCGGACACGTCGCAGGTGAGCGGATCGGCGTCGAGGACGGCGAAGTCGGCGAGCCGGCCCGGCGCGATGACGCCCAGCACGTCGTCGACCCGGCAGGCGTAGGCGGCGCCGGTCGTGTAGGCGGCGATCGCGTCCCGCACCGCCACGGCCTCGTCGGGGCCGATGGACCGCCCGGTCCTCGACCGCCGCTCGACCATGAACTGGATGGCGCGCAACGGTTTCCCGTCCGCCACCGGGCGGTCCGAGCTGCCCGCCACCACGATCCCGCGGTCCAGGAACGCCTTGCCGCGGTACATCCACGGCGCGCGGTCGGGGCCCATGATCGCGGCGTAGTCGTCGCCGTACGCCCACAGGAAGGTCGGCTGGACCACCGGGATCACGTGCAGCCGCGCGATCCGGTCCAGCTGGTCGGGCCGCACCAGCCCGCAGTGCTCGATCCGGTGCCGCGCGTCCGACCGCGGCACGGCCCGCTGCGCGTCGGCCAGCGCGTCGAGCGCGAAGTCGATCGCGCGGTCGCCGATCGCGTGCACCGCGAGCTGCCACCCGGCGGCGTGCCCGTCCACGATCGCCGCCCGCATCGACTCCGGGTCGTCCTGGAGCTGGCCGGAGGTCTCCATCCCCTCGTAGGGCCTGGTCAACGCGGCCGTGCGGGCGATCATCCCGCCGTCGGTCCACAGCTTGAGCGGCCCGATGGACAGCCGGTCGCCGCCCAGGCCGGTGCGCAGGCCCAGCGGCACGGCCCGCCGGATGCCGTCGGCGGCGTGCGCGGCCACCGGTTCGAGGCGGTCCGCGGACACCATGAGCTGCACCCGGATCGGCAGCGACGCGCGCTGGTACGCCTCGACCTCCAGCGGGCTGCTGCCGATCAGGCCGCCGCCGACGCCGGCCTCGGCCGCGAGCACCACGCCTTCCCGCAGGCACTGGCGCGTCCCCGCTTCGACGTCCGCCGCGATGTCGTCCAACGAGTACGGCAACCGCAGCGCGCGCACGGCCGTCTGCGCGCCTTCGGCCAGGAACCCGGTCGGCGCACCGTTTTCGTCCCGCTGGGCCTCGCGCAACGCGGAGGCGGGCAGCTCGGCGAGCACGTCGCCGCTCACCACGCACGCGTGCCCGGAGACGTCCTGCACGTAGATTCGCGGCCCGATCGCGTCCAGGTCCCGCGCGGTCAGCGGCCGGTCGAGGGCGCGGTGGTCGTAGCCCGCCGCCTCGACCCAGCCGGAGGACCGGGCCGCGCCGCGCAGCACGTCGAGGACCTGCGCGACGGACGTGCACGGGGAGACGTCCGGGATCCGGGCCGCCCGGCCGGCCCACGCGAGGTGGTTGTGCGCGTCGATGAACCCGGGCAGCACCACCGCGCCGTCCAGGTCGACCACGCGCCGCGCGGGCAGGTCCGCCACGTCGTCGTCCACCCCGACGACCCGCCCGGCCCAGACACCGATCACCGACGCCGCCGGCCGGTCCGGGTCCATGGTCACGACCCGCCCGTTCACCACCTTGAGATCAAGGATCACCCGCCCAGGCTAGCCCAACCTAGTTAGGTTAGGGTTGGATAACTTAGGCGAGCCTATCCAAGGAGGAGCTCCCATGCGGGTCGTCATGTTCGGCTACCAGACCTGGGGCCACCGCACGCTCCAGGCCCTGCTGGACTCCGAGCACGAGGTGGTGCTGGTCGTCACGCACCCCAAGAGCGACCACGCCTACGAGCGCATCTGGAGCGACTCGGTCGCGGACCTGGCCGCCGAGCACGGCGTCGAGACGATCATCCGCAACCGGCCGGACGACGACGAGCTGTTCCAGCGCCTCAAGGAGGTCGAGCCGGACGTCATCGTCGCGACCAACTGGCGCACCTGGATCCCGCCGCACATCTTCACCCTCCCCAAGCACGGCACGCTCAACGTGCACGACTCGCTGCTGCCCGCCTACGCGGGCTTCTCGCCGCTGATCTGGGCCTTGATCAACGACGAGAAGGAGGTCGGCGTCACCGCGCACATGATGGACGAGACGCTGGACGCGGGCGACATCGTGCTCCAGCGCGCCGTCCCGGTCGGCCCGCGCGACACGACGGCCGACCTGTTCCACAAGACCCTGGAGCTGTTCGGCCCGATCACGGTGGACGGCCTGGCCGAGATCGCCAAGGGCCGCACGGACTTCACCAAGCAGGACCGCTCCAAGGCGAGCTTCTTCCACAAGCGCGCGGAGGAGGACCTGCGCATCGACTGGACGTGGGAGGCCGAGGAGCTGGACCGGCTGATCCGCGCCCAGTGCGCGCCGTACCCGAGCGCGTTCGCGTTCCACAAGGGGAAGCGGTTGGAGATCCTCGAAGCCGAGGTGTCCCAGGGGCGCTACGGCGGCACGCCCGGCCGGATCTTCTACCGCGAGGGCGACGGCGTCGCGATCGTCGCGGGCGCGCTGGCCCGCCGGGGCCGCAACCACGCGCTGCTGGTCAAGCGCGTGCGCACGGAGGACGGCCGGGAGCTGGGCGCCGCGGAGTACTTCACGCACATGGGCGGGTACCTCACGAGCCGCCCCTGAGCGAACCCGGCGTCGAACGGCCGTCGAACGCGGCTCGCGTTCGGGTTTGTCCGGGGCGATTTCGGCCCGGGTGTTCCGGTCCGGGCGATCATCGCTGATCATGGTGGCATGAGGGGCAAGCGGTCGACCACGGTTGTCAGCGGTGTCGTGATGATCCTGATGATCATCGCCGGGTGCGGGACGGACGTCCTGACCCCGGACACCTCGCCCACCGCGCCGGGGCCGTCGGACCCGCCCGCGCCCGGCGCGGACCCGGCGGCGCAGCTCGCCGCGTTGACCGTGGCGCCCGAGGGCAAGATGACGGGCTACAGCCGCGAGCGGTTCCCGCACTGGAGCAGCCAGGGCGACGGGTGCGACACGCGGGACGTGGTGTTGCAGCGGCAGGGCGCGGACGTGCAGGTCGGCGCCGGCTGCAAGATCACCGGCGGGACGTGGACCAGCGTCTACGACAACGTGGTCGTGACCAACGCGAGCGAGATCGACATCGACCACACGGTGGCGCTGGCCGAGGCGTGGCGCTCGGGCGCGGACAAGTGGACCGACGAGCAGCGCGAGAAGTTCGCCAACGACCTGGGCGGGTTGCAGCTCATCGCGGTGACGGCGAGCAGCAACCGGGCCAAGGGCGACCAGGACGCGGCGAAGTGGAAGCCGCCGGTCGAGGCGTACTGGTGCACGTACGCGCGGGCCGTGGTGTCGGTGAAGACGCTGTACTCGCTGACCGTGGACCAGGCGGAGCACGACGCGTTGAGCGCGATGCTCAAGACCTGCTGACCCGCGGCCGCCACGGCGCTACGGGCGCTACGGGCGCTACGGGCGCTACGGGCGCTACGGGCGCTACGGGCGCTACGGGCGCTACGGGCGCTACGGGCGCTACGGGCGC